>JAYVFW010000197.1:0-15146 GCA_043772715.1 Phormidesmis sp.
ATAGCTTGAAGCCTTATGACCGCAGGTTCACGCCCAAAAAAGTTTGGTGTTTAAATTTCTAAGCATAGCGAAGAAGTTGCTCAACGCATTTCGTATATAACGACACGATATTAAATTAAAAATTAACCGAGAATATCATTTCATCAGACAAAACTTCTACCTCAAGATAGAAGTGGTTCTGTTCTTTAGATGGAAGCTGAAAGACAGCGTTCGTCTGTATATTTCACTCAGTAAGTCTAAAAGCAGGAATGAAGTTTGCGATCGAGCATTTTAACTTGTGAGGAATTCGATAACTTAGTTATCAGCAAAAAGCGCTTTTATAAATTCACAACTTGTTAGTCTGTCTCCTTAGCTCATCTAAATTTTTATGACTTAAGCTCCTTATAAACCATTCAATATCTAACTTATTGAGACAATTTATGTCCCAATCTAAAAATTTGGCTGTCTATAATCTTGCCCAAAGTTCATCTACCGAAGAGGACGTAAAGCCTTCAAAGCTGCGTTGGTTAAATCAAGATATTTCTACCTTAGAAGATGCTTTTTCGGATGCACCTGATCTGATCTGTTTGTCTCACTTGCGCTGGGATTTTGTCTATCAACGCCCTCAACATTTGCTAACTCGATGCGCTCAAGACCGTCGAGTTTTCTTTATTGAAGAGCCATTTTTTGGCACAGACGAGCAAGCCTGGTTAGCCATAAGTCGGCGAGAGTGCGGCGTTTGGGTGGTGGTGCCTCATCTGCCTGAAGGGTTAAGTCAAGAAAGTGCGATCGCCCTCCAAAAACAGTTATTAGGCGACTTGTTTACTGCGTGTAGCATCCGCGATTATGTCTTCTGGTATTACACGCCGATGGCACTAGCATTCACTGATCACCTTCAGCCCTTGGCGATCGTTTATGACTGCATGGACGAACTTTCTGCATTTCAGGGTGCCCCGCCTGCTTTGAGACAGCGAGAAATCGAGCTATTTCAGAAAGCAGATTTAGTGTTTACGGGTGGGCAGAGCCTTTATGAGGTCAAGCGGCATCAGCATCCTAACGTTTACGCCTTTCCTAGCAGCATTGATGCGCCTCACTTTGCTCAAGCTCGTCAGCCGATCGCCGAACCTTTGGATCAGGTCAACATTCCTCACCCGCGTCTTGGTTTTTATGGCGTAATCGATGAGCGGATGGATGTAGACCTTTTAGCGAGCGTTGCGGATGCTCGTCCTGACTGGCATTTGGTTTTGATCGGCCCCGTTGTCAAAATCGATCCAGCCACATTGCCGCAGCGTTCTAACATTCACTATCTCGGCGGCAAATCTTATCCAGAATTGCCTGATTATTTAGCTGGGTGGGATGTGGCGCTGTTGCCGTTTGCCCGCAATGAGTCTACGCGATTTATCAGCCCTACCAAAACGCCCGAATATCTCGCGGCTGGCAAGCCCGTTGTCTCGACCTCAATCTGCGATGTGGTGCGCCCTTATGGAGAGCTAGGACTGGTGCAGATTGCCGATGCTCCATCTGAGTTTGTGGCAGCTATCAAAACTGCTTTGCAAACCGTTGAGCAGGATTCTGCGTGGCTCGATCGCGTCGATGCTTTTCTCGCTCAAAACTCGTGGGATAAAACTTGGGCAAGCATGAGCCACCTGATCGAGTCGGCAGTTTCAACAATCAAAACGCCACGATCGCCCTTAGACTCATAACCGTATCAATCATTTATAAAAGTAGGGGCTTATCATGTTTGATTATCTCATCGTCGGGGCTGGATTTGCTGGCAGCATTTTGGCAGAGCGGCTGGCAAATCAGTCAGGCAAAAAAGTGCTGATCGTCGATCGTCGCAGTCACATTGGCGGCAACGCTTATGATCACTACAACGAAGCCGGAATTTTAGTACACAAATACGGCCCGCACATCTTTCACACTAATTCTCGCGACGTGTTTGAATATCTGTCTCACTTCACCGAATGGCGGCGCTATGAGCATCGGGTTTTGGCGAGTGTCGATGGTCAGTTGGTGCCGATTCCGATTAACCTCAACACGATTAATAAACTTTATGGGCTAAAACTCAATTCCTTTGAGCTTGAAAAATTCTTTGAGTCAGTTGCCGAACCTATAGACTTAATTCGCACTTCTGAAGATGTGGTGGTGAACAAAGTTGGGCGAGAACTCTACGAAAAATTCTTTCGCAACTACACTCGCAAACAGTGGGGTGTTGACCCTTCTGAGCTAGACAAATCGGTAACAGCGCGTGTGCCTACTCGCACCAATCGCGACGATCGCTACTTCACTGACACTTATCAGGCAATGCCGCTTTACGGCTTTACGCGAATGTTTGAAAATTTGTTGAATCACCCCAACATCAAGGTGATGCTCAACACCGACTATCGAGAAATTCGAGAGATCATTCCCTACAAGGAGATGATCTACACTGGCCCGGTAGACGAATTTTTTGACTGTCGGTTTGGCAAATTGCCTTATCGATCGCTCGAATTTAAGCACGAAACCTTAAACGAGTCTATTCATCAAACCGCCCCTGTCGTCAACTATCCCAACGAGCATCTCTATACGCGGATCACCGAGTTTAAATATCTCACGGGTCAAGAGCATTCTAAAACTAGCATCGTCTACGAATTTCCGAAAGCAGAAGGCGATCCTTACTATCCGGTGCCGCGCCCTGAAAATGCCGACCTCTACAAAAAATATAAAGCCTTAGCCGACGCAACGTCGAATGTAGAATTTGTAGGGCGACTCGCCACCTACAAGTATTACAACATGGATCAAGTCGTCGCCCAGGCACTCGCAGTCTATGCAAAACTGAGCGATCGACCTCGCTGGCAACCCGAAGAGAAAAATGGTCACGCCCTGGCAGGAACAGTTCGATAAGGCACGTGCCTATTCAGAAGGCGTGGGGTGGTGTAGGGGCACAATCTGTCGTGCCCTCTCGCTTACGCAAACCTCGGAGGTTTTAACCAAGAATCAAGCATCGTGACCAACAATAGTGGCTTAAACCTCCGAGGTTTTGGTCAAACGGTAAATTTGGATTGAAATATAAGAATGAGAACATCGATAATCAGTCAGCCGTTAGAATGCTGGCACCCTCGCGATCGCGCGCAAATTGCCAACGCTGTAGTGCAAAAATCTGAAGTCGAACTGTGGGCAGGCGTAGAATGCACAGTGAATCGCGTCGGCGATCAGTATTTTGACCAGCTAAAACGCAACGGACACCACGATCGCATCACAGATTTAGATTTGTTTGCATCGCTAGGAGTCACAAAACTTCGCTACCCAGTGTTATGGGAACGCATCGCGCCAGAAGATCTAGATCAAGCTGATTGGTCATGGGCAGATCAACGATTGCGGAGATTGCAAGAATTGGGCATTGACCCGATCGTCGGCTTAGTTCATCACGGCAGCGGCCCCGACCACACGAGCTTAATCGACCCTGCTTTCGCTCAAAAACTTGCTGAATTTGCTCAAGCGGTTGCCACTCGTTATCCCTGGGTGCGTCACTATACGCCGATCAACGAGCCGCTGACGACCGCTCGGTTTAGCGGATTATATGGTCATTGGTATCCTCACGGGCAAGACCCCTGCACGTTTGCTCGCGCCTTGCTCAATCAATGTCAAGCGATCGTCCTCTCCATGCAAGCTATTCGGCAGATCAATCCTGCCGCGCAGCTAATTCAAACCGAAGACTTGGGAAAAGTGTTTAGCACTCCCTTGCTAGCTGATCAAGCCGACTTTGAAAACGAGCGACGCTGGTTAAGCTTTGATCTGCTGTGTGGGCGAGTCGATCGCACTCATTTATTCTGGAATGAGTTGCGTGAAATGGGGATTTTGGAATCCGAGTTAGCGTGGTTTCTAGAAAATTCTTGCCCGCCAGATGTGTTTGGCATCAACCACTATTTGACCAGCGATCGCTTTTTAGACGAACAACTCGATCGCTATCCGTCCCAATTCCACGGCGGCAACGGCAGACATCACTATGCCGATGTTGAAGCCGTGCGCGTTTGTCCTGAAGGCATTTTTGGGCATCAAAATCTCCTCAAAGAAGTTTGGCAGCGATATGGACGATCGATCGCGCTCACCGAAGTGCATTTAGGCTGCACTCGCGAAGAACAGTTGCGCTGGTTTAAAGAAGCGTGGGATGCCGCAGACCAACTCCGCAAATCAGGAGCCGACATTCGAGCCGTCACTGCCTGGTCGCTGCTCGGTGCCTATGATTGGAACACGCTCCTGACGCAAAGCGAAGGATTTTATGAACCGGGCGTTTTTGATTTGCGATCGCCCACACCCCGCCCCACTGCCCTGTCCGAAATGCTGCGTCACTTGGGCAACCATCAAGACTATACTCACCCCGTCTTGCAAGAATTGGGCTGGTGGAGACGCTCTCAGCGACTGACTTACCCCCACACTCAGACAACTGATAAAATGTGCGTTTCGGAGAACCCGATCGCGATTACCGGAGCCACGGGCACCCTGGGTCGCGCCTTTGCCCGTCTCTGTGAGATGCGGGGCATTCCTTATCGGTTGCTGACGCGGCAAGACCTGGATATCACCCAATCAGAATCGGTCACTCAAGTTTTGACAGACCTCAAACCCTGGGCAGTGATCAACACGGCTGGATATGTCAGAGTTGACGATGCCGAGAATGATCCTCATTTGTGTCGGCAAATCAACGCCAACGGAGCCGCCCTGTTAGCAAAAGCCTGCGCCGAGCAAGATATCGCATTTGTGACGTTTTCATCTGATCTGGTCTTTGATGGCACCCACACTACACCTTATGTCGAGAGCGATCGAGTTGCCCCGCTAAACGTTTATGGACAAAGTAAAGCGATCGCCGAACAATGGGTTTTAGAACTCAATGCTCGTGCCCTCGTAATTCGCACCAGTGCCTTTTTTGGACCGTGGGACGACTATAACTTTCTGGCGATCGCCCGTCGCACTCTTGCTGCTGGGCAACCTTTTTTTGCCGCCGAAGATACAGTAATCTCTCCCACCTATGTGCCCGATCTGGTGAATGCAACCCTTGATCTGCTGATCGATCGAGAATGCGGATTGTGGCACCTGGCAAATTTAGGAGCCGTTAGCTGGGCAGAGTTTGCCAGAGCGATCGCTCGTCTCATTGGGTTTGACCCATCTCAGGTAGAGGCGTATTCTACCGAGTCGCTAGGGTTAGCCGCGCCGCGCCCGACTTATACCGCCCTCACTAGCGAACGGGGCATCTTGTTACCCTCGCTGGAAGGGGCGATCGAGCAATATTTGCAGGCGTGCAGCTAAAAAAAACAGCCTATAAAAGGCTGCTGAAAACGCTCCGAAGCAAGTCTGTCTTTATAAAAGCAAATCTCAACGACTCTGACTATCACTCATTCCAGTGATCTTCGTGCTTAGGATCGTGGATTAAATAACCTGTCAATCTTGTCATCAAATCTCTTGATTTGTCAGGGCTGAGATTTTCGCCCCCTAAATCCCCCATAAATGGGGGACTTTGAGCCAACATTCCCGGTTTCAAAGTCCCCCAAAATGGGGACTTTGGGGGCACAAGCCGACTCAAACGGAGTCATCAACAAACTTATCTACACGCTAGTTGAGTCCGAGAAGTTGCACCTTAATAAATTCACATTCCTTAGAGAATAAACGCACGCTCTTAGTGCATGAACTTGAGAGAATATTCAACTCTAGCGGTCAAGGTTAGGCAACATTTTGACCAAAACCTCCGAGGTTTAAGCCACTCTGTCGGTCACGATGCTTGATTCTTGGTTAAGACCTCCGAGGTTTGCGTAAGTTCTAGTGTGAATTGCAAAATTTCTCAAGTATGAGGAACAGGAGGCTGTGGCATAACTGCACTCGTTTGAGGAACTAGCGTCATCACTGAAATTAACTCCATGAGTTCGATATAGGCCTTGATATCAATCTGATCAGCTAACAGCATCTCTCGATATTGTTGCTTGATCTCGGTCAATTTTTGCAATGCTGCCTCTGGGTCGAGTTGCAGCGAGGCTTGCCAGTCATCAAGCAACAGCAGCGTATCTAGAATAAACCGTTTGCGACGCTGTTCTAGCAGATTGCGGCACTGGTCAGCGAACGTCTGAGTTTTTTGTCGCGCTTCCTCATACACCTCTGAAGGGATTGAACCCTCGATAAACATTAAGCGATGCTCTTGACTGAGTTCTTCAATGCCATCGATCGCCAGTTGAGCATCCTGAGGAAGCAGTTGTTTCAACTCACTCATGCGCTTTGAAGTCGCGGTGATTAGTTTTTTAGACCGATCGCGCCGCCATTTTTGCAAAAGCAAGCCGATACTGCTGGTGCCTAACAAAATCACTAATCCGGCTTGTAAGTCACTGTTGTTTTCCCAATATCGAATCCAGGCATCGCGGGGGTCGCCCTGGTCATAAACTGCCTGAGCCGCGGGGTGAATGTAAAACAACCCTTTTTGCAAGAGCGATCGCGGCTCCCCAGCTTGCAGATCTGGATAGAAGGGCGAAAATTTGCGCGACGTAGACAAAATTGCCCAAGTCAAAAGTCCGACTGCTTTCTCATCCACATCAGGGCGGGTGACTAAAACCGTTGCCGTTGATAAAGTAGGAATATCTTGAGCCGGAATTGCCGGGCGCACTGCATAAGTTCCCGTCGGAATCGTGGCAGCTTGATAGGCACCCGGATCACGAATTACTAGATAATTAATCACCTCTGGCGGCAGCGGCAACAGTCGCAAAGCCCGATTGCTGGCTAACCGTTGGCGAAGTTTTTCACTCGCTCCGACACTGCCGACGTAGATTGCCGCATCGACTTGACGGGTCGCCAATCGTTCAAAGACCTGATCAAAACTAGAATTGTCGACGCGCACCTTTAGCCCGATCGCCGTCATTAAATGGTCTGCCGTAAAGCGAATGCCGCTGTCCTGCGACCCCATACCCACCCGTTTGCCTGCTAAATCAGTCAGCGATCGTGCCTTAGAATCAGACCGAGCAATCACATGAATCGGCTCGTTTGCCAAAATTGCGACCGCTTGCACCTTGCCTTGGCGCATCACCTCAGTGACGACATCAAGCTGCACTAGGGCAAAATCGGCTTGACGATCGAGCAGTCGCTGCAAGTTTTGCCCCGATCCTTCAGAACTGAGGTTTTGCACGTCTACGCCTACGGTGTTTTGGGCAGACACGCCAATCTGTTGAGCCAGACGGTTATAGTAACCGCTCGTGGTGCCGCTAGAAATCGTAATGCGATCGGACTGGCGGCTACAGCTACTCACCCCGATCAAGACGATCGTGCAGACCAGCGAGTGCAGCGGAATGCGTCGCCAATGGGGAACACCGATCGAGAACTGTGTCTGCAACCATGAATATCTCAGCATAAAAATTAGCGACATTGCTGAATAGAGATTTGGGTAGGGGCAATCTCCCCGTGGTTGCCCTCCGTCCGAGGTAGGTACGGGGGTGCTACCCCTACGTGCATCCTCTCATTCTGCAACGCCAAATTAGGATGCGTCACAATCGTCCGCGAGCTTGGCAATATTTGCGCTGACGATCGGACTGTGGCTCTTGCCACGAGTAAGCAAAATGACTGATTGAGTTTACCCGTGGATCTGCCTGCCGAATCGCCTCCATCTGCATCTCTAAGGGTGGACGATTGCTGATTGACTGCTGCCAAATTCCGGCCAAAACTGGCTTCACCTGCGTTTGCGATGGCGCTTGACCTAACACCCGGCGCACCTGATTGACAATGCAGGTCGTGTTGCCACACACGCCATAAGACATCGGGTGCCACTCTAGCGACGTAGGAAACCGATCCCACGGCTGCAAGCGCGAGTCGAAGCCTTGCCCCACATTTTGATTGGCTTCAGGAAAGAAGACCGCCCCAGTGGGAATGCCTAACCGTTGAGCTGGGGCAGCCCCCGCCGCCAGAAAGTCTACAACGCCTTGCATTGCGTGGGCGACACTAAATCGCCACAAGTCTAATCGCAAAACTGCGACTCGTTGAGCGATCGTAAATTTGTTTTCGTTAAAAGCTGGACTGCGCCCCTGCCACATCGGCGGAGCAGCTTGAGTGGGATAGAGTTTATCGACTGCCACCACATCCGCCGCACTGATCGTGCCGCGCTGAACAAACCGCTTGATTAACTCGCGCCCTTTGTCGTTTAGAGCGCGTTGCAGAATGGCTTGCTGGGCTGCGTCTCCATAGATCCACAGATCTTTGACTTTGTTGGCAATAGAGGCAGCGCCCGTGCCGCGCGGATAGCGAATATAGTCAAACAACATTCCATCGGGGCGGCGTTTAGCGATCGCGGCAACCAGTTGGGCATAATCTCGTCGCGCTTGCGGGTTATAAGGATCAATAAACGCTTCATCGGGGTTAAACGCCCCTAACTCAGTGCTTAACCCCGCGATCGTATTTATCGTTAAGCTGGTTTGCCCCTGACCATTTTTTGCCAGTGCCGCTTCTCGATCGGGGCGAATCGCGTAGGTATAGCCAAAATTCATGCTAAACATCCACGCATAAACCGATAAGCCTCGCTCTCGCCCTTTTTGAATAGCTTGTGCCAGAAGATCGACGTTTTCTGAACCCGGCAGTTTAACCACCGAACCCCAAGCAGTCGAATTATCAGCTTGCGGCAGTAACACTTGACCGTTATAAAAAACCTCAATGTTGATCTGGTTATAGCCCCGATCGACAATGCGATCCAGCACTTCTTCGAGCGCCCCCGGCTGAATATCGCACGGGTAGAGCCGAATCCAAATCGCTTGAGTTTTGAGCCAATTTTGATTGCGACATTTACGAAGTTGGTCTGCCCGTTCGGAAACCAAGGTTTTATACTGCTTTTGGGCATCTTTGTCGTCTTTTTGGGCGGCTTTACGAGCCGTCTCTTTGCGAGCGATTCCCTCTGTGGTCTGCTGACAATAGGGGAGAAATTCTGCTTGGGCTGGATGGCTCCAAACCCCTTGACCGATCAATGTGGTAGCGACGATCGCACTCATAAATCGTTGACGGAGATACCGATGTCTCTTCATGCTGACTGATTGCCCAAATCCCATACAACGTCTGAAATCTCTTTGTGATCTTACTCGACTAAACTGCACAGACACTCAAAAATCAGGTGCCTCGATCGTGATTTTGCCAGATGCCGATAAAAAGGACTTAAAGATTTGACATCCTCTATGCCCCCTGCTTCCATACCCGCAGGGTTGGGCTTGTCATCAATCAAGCGAGAATGTGGTTAGCCGAGTGTCTGATACCTCAATTGCAGAGCGGGGATGTCATTGTGATTGACAATGCCAGTTTCCACCGCTCCCAAACGATAGAGGAGATGGTGGCTGAAGCGGGATGTGAGATTTGGTATCTGCCTCCCTACTCTCCAGATTTGAATGAGATTGAGCATTGGTGGTTTGGATTGAAGAATTGGATGAGGCAACGTTGGGACGAGTTTGATAGCTTTCGTGATTGTGTGGATGCTGCATTCAGAGAATGTCCTAACGTGTTTGCCTAGCGCTATAACATCCCTTAAATCTTGTTTTCACTTATTCCTTTCTCCCTTTATGTTTTAATCTCTACTCTTGGTCACCTCTCAAGAACGGACTAGATAGAATCCCTAAAATAATTTCTAACTGTAATGGGACGATGTACTCTGTGAGATCTACTTCTAGAATGTTATGGCGTAACCTTAAGAAACGCCATAACACACCAGTAGTAACGGCTCCAATTATGGGCTTGTCGTTTTGGTTGAACATTTGTGCCCCAACCATTTGCGCTACGCACTGACCTATCCCAGATTTGATATCGTTATTCTTCGCCTCAACGATCGTAACAATTGGCGCAGATACGTCAAGCTGGTTGTCTGAGGCAGATAGGATGAAATCGCATTCTCCATTTAGCCCTCGTTCAGAATCAACGGTTAAATAGATTCCGCTGAAGAAAGATACATTTGGGGCAAGCTGCCTTCTCAGTTCCAGCAGAATTGGCGCAATAATCAATTCAGAACGAGCCTTTTCTGTGTCCACAGCGATCGCAAGCTCTAGATTGTCCTCTAAGTCTGTACTCAATCTAGGCGAAGGATTAACAGTTCCAATCTGGCGAAATAAATGAGACTGGTTGATTAATCTCAGACTGAACGCAGCAAGCGATTGGTTTAAGGTCTTGAAGTCTCCGTACTCCATATACCCTCAAATTTAGTTTCTTTTAGTTTAAGTGACTCACCGAATCCGTGAGCCACTTACAGTTTGACTGCTTACCGATCCTGCTGCTGCGTGCGCTCCATCCCATCAAGCTTCAGCTTAAGCGGTTCATTTAATTGCTCGTACCGATCGGCTTTAAATCTCGCTACATCCTATAGATTGCAAGCGTCGATTTCGACGTGTCCATTTTCAGGGTTGAGATACATGACGACGATCGCTGAGTAGACTCCAGGATAGGACTCGTTCCAACGATCTCCCTGCTTGGGATTGGTTGTGCAGGTGACGAACCGCATTTGCCCCTTTTTTTCGCCCTTGACTGCGGTTTCAATCCAGCAAGCCCGTTTGCATCTGAGCCGTCCGTAGGGATAATCGTCTAAATCCCCCAATTTTGGGGGGACAAGATCCGTTCAAAGTCCCTCAGAATTGGGGGATTTAGGGGACGAGAGGATGAAAAAAGGGGAGAAGGAGCGTCCCTTTCTCCCTTTTCTTTTTCCTGATCTCACTGAGCGTTTATACTCCTGATGGAAGGAGTGTGAGCGGTTGTGATGCTCGATCGGGCAGACAACCCCTCTTTGAGGAGTGAGATCGGTGAAGAAGGTTGAATGGTTAGCAGTTGGTTTAGGGAGTCTTAGTGTTTTGGCGCAGCCCTTGCCTGGTTGGACAAACGAAACAAGCTCACTCTATCCACCGTCAGTGATCTCACAGATTGCTTCTGAAGATTCACAGATCTCTGAAGTTGCCGAAGATCCGATGGCGCAAGTGACATCAGTTTCGCAGCTATCGGATATTAAGCCGAGTGATTGGGCATTTAAAGCACTGCAATCTCTGGTTGAGCGCTATGGCGCAATGGTTGGCTATCCAGACGGCACGTTTCGCGGCAACCGATCGCTGAGTCGGTTTGAGTTTAGTGCGGCGCTAAGTGTGGTGCTGGGCAAAGTTGAAGAACAGCTTCTCGCCGGGGATGTCGGCGGCACGGCGCAGCAAGATGTCTTGACGATTCGACGGCTGAACGTAGCGTATGGCAACGCATTGAGTAATTTACGATCGCGACTCGACAACATCACAAGCCGCAATCTCAAGCTAGACGATCGCCAATTTTCGACCACCACT
This sequence comes from Phormidesmis sp., assembly GCA_043772715.1. GTDB lineage: Bacteria > Cyanobacteriota > Cyanobacteriia > Leptolyngbyales > Leptolyngbyaceae > Phormidesmis_A. The sequence goes on from JAYVFW010000197.1 coordinate 11,262, forward strand.
AAGCTCAACGGGCAAACGATTTTTGCAGTCACAAATGGCTCTAGAGACACGCTAAGTCTGGCATCTCGGACTCGTTTAAATCTGATCACCAGTTTTAACGGTCGCGATCGTCTAGTCAGCCAGTTAGAAACCGGAAACAACGGCAGAGATGCGATTTCGACGGCTCAAAATCGGCAGCAAAATCTATTGGGTACAACGGGCGTTTTAGCAGATGGGGGCGGATTGGATTATGTCGGAGTTCCCCCTACGGTGCTTTTGAGAAAGCTCTACTATATATTTCAGCCATCTTCAAATCTGGAAGTTGCCGTTGGATCTAAATTGCCGCCCAGTGATTTTGTCGATCGCAATAGTTTCGCCAATCAAGCGGGCGATAATTTCACCTCTAGCTTTTTTGCCAACAATCCGTTAATCGTGCAAAACGAAATCGATCGGCTTGGTGGAGCGGGTGCTGCTGTTGCGTGGACGGTTCGCGACAATTTAATCTTGCGCGGATTTTACGCGGCTGCCGATGCGGGAAATCCGGCTAAAAATCCAGACGGGGGCGGGCTGTTTGGCGATCGCTACCAGGGCACGTTAGAGGTTGAATATACGCTGCCTCAACAGCCGATCACAGTGCGGCTGCAATACACCCACGCAGAGATTAATGGCAGCACCATCAACGCAGGCGGCATCAATGCAGAGTGGGCAATCAAGCGTCCCTTTGGCATGTTTGGAAGATTGGGGTTTGGCAATTACAACGGCTTCAATACGGCGCTAGGAGAGGATTTAGATCTTAATCCTAAAAGCTGGGCGTTGGGGTTTGCCGTCCGCAATTTCTTGATCCCCGGCTCTAGGGCAGGAATTGCCCTCGGTCAACCTTTTATAGAAAATAAAATCGGCAGCGCAACCCAAACCAATCTAGAAGGCTATTTTGGTTTAGCGCTGAGTGATCATCTCAATATCAGCCCCGGATTTCTCGTCGTTTCTAACCCTAACAATCGTCCCAGTCCGACAATTTGGCAGTGGGTGATTCGATTTGGGTTTGAGTTTTAGAAAGCTCATTACTAACAGCGAACAGCCCATCGCTAAAGGCTACAATGGGATCTACAGAGAAGCAGATTTATAGAGACTGACTGGAGAACATGCAACCCACTGACCCAAGCAAATTTACTGACAAAGCATGGGAGGCGATCGTACAAGCACAGGATGTTGTCCGGCGCTATAAACACCAAAATTTAGAAGTTGAGCATCTGATCACCAGCGTCATCGAGCAAAAAGATGGACTGGGAAATAAGATTCTCACAAAGGCTGGGGTCGATGTGCAGCAGTTGGGTCAGCAGGTCGATGACTATGCTAAACGACAGCCCAAAGTAGGCAACACTGAGCAGCTTTATTTGGGTCGCTATTTAGACACAATGCTCGATCGCTCTGAGCTAGCGCGCAACAATTGGCAAGATGACTTTATCTCGATCGAGCATTTCTTAATCGGGTTCGCTAACGATCCGCGGTTGGGGATGAAGCTATTTCGCGGGTTTAATCTCGACACCGCAAAATTAGAAACCGCAATTAAAGAGGTGCGCGGCAGTCAAAAAGTCACCGATCAAAGCCCTGAATCTCGCTACTCGGCGCTAGAAAAATTTGGGCAAGATCTCACCGAGAAGGCAAAAGCTGGAAAGATCGATCCGGTGATTGGGCGAGATGAAGAAATTCGCCGCGTCATTCAAGTGCTGTCTCGCCGGACGAAGAATAACCCGGTGCTGATCGGTGAACCGGGCGTGGGCAAAACTGCGATCGCCGAAGGACTCGCTCAACGCATCATCAATGGCGATGTGCCCGAATCGTTGAAAAATCGCGTTTTGATCTCGCTTGACATGGGTTCTCTAATCGCCGGAGCAAAATATCGCGGCGAATTTGAAGACCGTCTCCGTGCGGTTCTCAAAGAAGTGATCAACTCCGATGGGCAAGTCGTGCTTTTCATCGACGAGCTTCATACGGTCGTTGGAGCCGGGGCAACTCAAGGCAACATGGATGCAGGCAACCTCCTCAAGCCGATGTTGGCACGAGGCGAACTGCGCTGCATTGGCGCAACCACGCTAGATGAATATCGCAAATATATCGAAAAAGATGCCGCGCTAGAGCGACGATTTCAGCAAGTTCTGATTGAGCAGCCCTCAGTCGAAGACACGATCTCGATTTTGCGCGGACTCAAGAATCGCTATGAAGTTCACCACGCCGTGAAAATTACCGATTCTGCTTTAGTCGCTGCGGCAACACTTTCGAGTCGCTATATCGCCGATCGCTTTTTGCCCGACAAAGCGATCGATCTCGTAGACGAAGCCGCCGCCAAACTCAAAATGGAGATCACCTCAAAACCCGTCGAGTTAGAGACGACCGAACGGCGCTTGAGACAGCTAGAAATGGAGAAACTTTCTCTAGAAGGGGAAGGCAAGGCGACGTTAACCGGGGCAGCATTTCGTCCCTCAAAAGATCGGTTAGAACGCATTAATCAAGAGATCGAAGAGTTGGGAGACAAGCAGCAAGGGCTAAGTTCTCAATGGGAAAATGAAAAGCAAATTTTAGAAGAGATTAACCACCTCAAAGAAGAAGAAGAACATCTCAAGGTGCAAATTGACCAAGCCGAACGTGCCTATGATCTCAACACCGCCGCCAAGCTGAAATACGATCGTCTCAGCACGGTGCAGCGCAGTTTAGAAACCCAAGAGGCGCAACTGCTAGAAATGCAGACCAACGGCTCGACGCTGCTTAGAGAACAAGTTTCTGAAGCTGATATTGCTGAAATCGTCGCCAAATGGACAGGCATTCCGGTCAATCGCTTGTTAGAGTCAGAGCGGCAAAAGTTGTTGACTCTAGAACATCATCTGCACAACCGAGTCATCGGGCAGCAAGATGCGGTTGAAGCCGTTTCAGCCGCCATTCGTCGCGCTCGATCGGGCATGAAAGATCCCGGTCGCCCGATTGGATCATTCCTCTTTATGGGTCCAACGGGGGTCGGAAAAACCGAACTTGCTAAAGCACTCGCGCAATTTTTGTTTGATGCCGACGATGCCATGGTGCGAATGGATATGTCCGAATACATGGACAAAAGCTCGGTGATGCGAGTGATTGGGGCACCCCCTGGATACATCGGCTACGAAGAAGGAGGACAACTCGCTGAAGCAGTGCGGCGCAAACCTTATTCAGTCGTGTTGATGGATGAAGTCGAAAAAGCTCACCCCGATGTGTTTAACATTTTGCTGCAAGTGTTGGATGACGGACGGATTACCGATTCTCAAGGGAGGACGATCGACTTCAGCAACACGGTGATCGTGATGACGAGCAACATCGGTAGTGAACACATTCTCGATGTCGCGGGCGATGATTCTCAATATGACGAGATGCAACGGCGCGTGATGATTGCCCTGCAAAAGCATTTTCGTCCTGAGTTTCTCAATCGCATTGATGACACGATTCTCTTTCACCCGCTGAGTCGGGCTGAATTGGGCGAGATTGTGGTGCTGCAACTGAAGCGAATCCAGGGAATGTTAGCCGACAAAAAGATCCTCATTGAACTGACTGAAGCGGCTCGAAATCACCTGGCTGACTTGGGCTACGATCCGGTGTATGGCGCTCGTCCGTTAAAGCGTGCCATTCAGCGAGAATTGCAAAACCCGATCGCCACCAAACTGCTCGAAAACACGTTTGTCGATGGCGACACTATTCTGGTTGATTTAGTAGACAGTAAACTCTCGTTTAACAAAAAAACTGTTGTCGCGCAGTTATCTCCGATCGTTTCATAATGGCAAGCTTGTATAACAATACTCCGGACAAATTCAAGCGGCGATAACGCCGTAGTTGCATAGGTCTTGGTAGTTGGGATGGGATTGAATCAACGTTGGCTCCAAGTCT
>JAYVFW010000198.1:0-15073 GCA_043772715.1 Phormidesmis sp.
GTGTAGGTGGCAGATAATTTTTGGAGCATCGTCCCCGTCTAGGTTGCATCCCTGCATCCTCTTCGATCTGCCTTGTTCGCTTTTTAAATTGGTATGAGAAGTCTAGATGAATCGCCTTTGCGATCGCAGTTAGAATCGCTAAATCAGGAGTTGCGATCGGTTTATGAATCGATGAAACAAGAATTATTGTCCAGCGAAAATCGCTATATTCAAACTCCGCTGACTGAATTGCTCTATCAAATCTATGAAGAGACTTTGCAGCGAAATCTGCCAGGATTCTCTTCGATCAAGACTTACATTCCTCCTAATTTCAACTCGCTCAAAGACTGCATTCTGACTTCAAAGCAGAAACAAGGACTGTGTATCTTCCTGCAAGAAGCGCTCTGTAATGTGGGTAAACACGCGATCGCGGCAAGTCGCCTAGATGTCATCTGTACTCACCAACAAGACGAATGGAGCTTACAAATTCTCGATGACGGCGATTTTAAATCTAGCAATCCTCACCGTGGACGAGGCACCGACCAGGCGAGAGAACTGGCGCGATCGCTCGGTGGCAAGTTCGATCGGCGATCGCGTTCACCTCAAGGAATCGCCTGTGAGTTGACTTGGCGAGACTCTAAACCTTGGCGGCAATGCCTTTCTCACTTGCTTGGGCACTGGTCATCTTCTCCTTAAAGCGGTTTAATAAAGTATTCCTTTATTTGCCCACAGCCATGAATCATTTAACGATTAGCGCTAGGCGCAACTCCGAAGGAAACGCAGCTTGCAAGCGGACGGCAACTAGACTGATATCAGGCATCTTGTTAGCTATGTCGCTGATACCCATTGCAGCCTTGGCAGATGATGATAAAGCGCCTCCTAGTGGAAGATCTGCGGGAGGTAGAGGCTGTGGAACAACCCTGCCGATCGCTGAATCTAATCTGCCTAGTTTGATCTTACTTGCTCCCCAAGGAAACTCTAAACAAACGGTTTCGACTCGCCCCACGTTGGCGTGGTTTGTACGCGATGTTACTCCTGTAGCCATGGAATTTAGACTCTATAGACAAGAGAACAACCGCTACAGATTGATCAAAGAGATTAAAGACGAGCAGTTCAAAACGGCTCCTGGCATCATGGTGCTTTCATTGGCTCAGACGACTTCTGAACTCGCGGTCGGGCGATATCGCTGGCAGGTTGTGTTGGTCTGCGATCGCAGCCATCCCTCCAGCAATCTCTTTGCTGAATCTGAGTTAGAAGTAGTTCCACTGCCTGCTGATTTGAAGACTCGATTAGAAAAAACGCGCGATCGTTTCTCTCAAGCATCGCTCTATGCTCAAGCAAATTTTTGGTATGATGCACTGGGAACTACGATCGTCCCATCTGATAACAATGCTGCGCTGGAAGATCCGCGATTGTCTCTTCTCGACAAAGTGACGCTGAACAACATTGAGCGACAGTTGTTGCAAAACAGTAAAATTCATTCGATTCAACGATAGTGTCATACCAATTTCAAAAATGCAACAGATCGCCCATAATCCAACAAACGCTTGAACTTGGAAATCGATGTGAAATTCCCAACTGCTTCTGCTTTAGGATAAATCTGCTAAACCTCAACAAATTTTGCCAACTTGCTTTGCGAGTCACCCGATACCAATTGTAAAGAGCATCACACGCATCGGCATGGTTCTCGCAAAACTCTCGAAGTCTCTTTCGACTAATTACCCGCATGAATTGCCCAACACGAAGAACCAGCTTTATCAACGGACGTGAACTATAACCAATTTCCCACAAGCGTCAACGCTGCCCAATATCCCGGATGCTGCCTTGCGCCCAAATGTTTTTCAATCCAGCTTTTTTGAGCAACTTGCAGCGCTTTTGCTCGACCCATTCCTTGACTGAGATTCTGGTAAAACTGGGCAATGAGTTCAGCGGTCGCTTGATCATCTACCTGCCAGAGAGACGCGATCGCGCTTTTTGCCCCCGCTTGAAGCGAAATACCAGCAATGCCGAGTGCATCGCGATCGCTCCCGACTGCCGTTTCGCAAGCCGTGAGCATCAACAGTTCTAGCGGCTTCTCGACCGTTTGCAGAATTTGGTAAAGCTGGTTCATCGTTAGCTTCTCATTGTAGTTCTGAGGCTTGGTTTTCGAGTCTGCTGTCGTTGGGATTTGTTTGCCTGTCACCAGAAAGGTATCTCGCGAATCGATGCCAAATTTGCCGTGGGTGGCGAGGTGAACGATCGGAAAAGCGTTTTGCGTCAGTTCTTGTTTGAGGCGATCGACAGTGAACGCTTCATCAATGAATTCTTTGCTGCCCGGAAGCGTTTTTGTAATGCGATCGAGTTCGATTTTGACGAAGCTGAGAGGCTCAAAAAAGGTCGAACTGTTGATCGTAGAAGCTTTCGTTAAGCCAAATCCTAAAACTCGTAGGGAACGTTGTTCAAGCTGAGTCGGTTCAATTAAGGTGAGACTGAGGGTACTTGCGATCGCATAGTGTTCAACTAAAAACTGCTTGCCATCATATAGGGCAGTCATGGGAATGCTGCGGAGAATGCCATCCTGAATGAACACGAGAGTTTCAATGTGTGCAGCTTGCAAGTCTTGAGCAAACGGACGAATTAGCCAGTCATAAATTTGCTGCGAGGGTTCTTGGTAGGTGTTGGCTAAGTCCGATCGGTTCTCTAGTTTGAGGCGGAGATCATTCACGGTTGCCGTCACGGTTTGACTTTGAGCAGGTATCCAGTAAACTTTTGGCTGTGATTTAGGTAAGGTAAGAATGACCGCAATTCGGTTCTTAAGAATGATCGTGCTGAAGACCGCAGTTTTATCATTAACTAGCGCTACAGGTTTTGCAAGCACGGTAATTGTACAATCTTCTCCTAGATAATTTTGTAGTTCTGCAAGTCTTAAGCTATCAATTGTCTCTAATGCAGATTCAGGATTATCGTTCTGTTTCTCTAGCGTTTTATTTGATGTTGTAGATTGTAGTTGCAGTTCAGTTAATTCTCGATAGACAGGTTCAATCACATCGCGAAAATCGAATTGAAAATCACGACTTGCGATCGCTAAATCTCCTCGAATTTCTTTCAAGACTTTGACTGAGTTTTTATAAGCCGCGATCGCTTCCGTTGTTCTTCCTTGCGCTTGTAAAATTCGCCCTGTTTGCCAGTCCCACAAATAACGGTTTGCTTGATTTTGTGCGGCGAACTGCGCCTGTTGCGTCAGTTTTAGTGCCTGAGTAAAATTTTGCTGGCATTCGTAGAGATGTCCCAAACGCCCTAACGCAAACGATTCTGCTTGCTGATCGCGGATGCGTTGTGAAACAGCGATCGCTTGATTGAGCAATGTCACCGTCTCAGCAGGAATTTGGGGTAAGCACTGAACATTAGGATCAAGCTTAGAACTCGTTGACTGTTGCCGCAAGTTAGCGAGTCGAATGATCCCATAGGCTTTGTTGCGAGAATCCGGTAAGCGATCGTGAAGGTTAAACGCCTGTTTGAGGGTACTTTCTGCTACTTGTGATCCGCTAAAACTGCGCTGATAGGACGTTGCTAAATTTAGAAGTGCGTGACTTTCATCGGTGGAATTGTTTTGCTGACGAGCCGCGATGACACTCGCCTCAAAAAAATGGATTGCATTGCGATCGTACTCAATCGCCTGTTTAGTAAACTTATCTATTGCCGTGCGATCGCCCGAATCCGTCGCAAATTCGGCATAGCGATAATCTCGTTTTGCAAGATTTGCATAAGTGTTGCCTAACCCATTCTTAGCCGCAATCACATAAGCTGAGTTTTTGATCGTTTCAGCGATCGCTAAACTTTTTCTCAGTAATTGCAATGATGTTTCATAGTCGCCTTGCAGTCGATAGACATTCCCTAAGCTGCCCAATCCAGCGGCTTCTCCTAGCTGATCTGACTGCTGACGTGCGATCGCTAATGCACTCTCTTTTCCACAATTTGGCTCTGTTTGCTCACCACAGAGAAGCCTGATCGCTCTGCGCTGCTGACCCAAATTACTATAAGCTTGCGCTTGTTCAGTGAGGATTCTTCCGAGTTGGGTACGACGATCGCCGACTTTCTGATAATAGGCAATCAGTTGATTGAAAGATGCAATCGCGCGATCGACCTGTCCCACTTGTGAATAAACTCGCGCTAGATATTTCAGAAGTACGATTCGATCTTCAGCACTTGGATGATTATTTGATGTATTGTTCCAAATTGCGATCGCATCTTGAAAATCTCCAGATTGATAGCGCTCTAACCCTTGCTGAATGGATGAGTCAACGGTTTGAGCCATGACAACCTGACCCACCACGACTGGTTTGAATGTTAGGGAAACTTGACCCCATCCCAAGCAAAGCGCAAAGCTAATGAGGAATAAAACACTTAGCCAACGTCGTTTCAACATAAATTATCTTGCGATCGCAGGAAATAGTGATAGATTTCTACCATGCTTTCCGGTTGAACTGAACGATCGTTGAACAAACCTTATTGCATTCTAGGAGTAACTTTGTGAAAACTCAAGTTTGGATGCAGGGATTGGGTCAGATTATCGCGATCACATTGAGTAGCAATTGTATGGCTCAAGTCGTGCCTGATCAAACATTGCCAGTGGGGGAGCGATCGCAGGTTTCTGGCAATCCCAACATTCAAATCGATGGTGGTGCAGCTCGTGGAAGCAACTTGTTTCACAGCTTTCAACAGTTCTCAATTCCTACAGGCAGCAGTGCCTCTTTTAACAATGCTGCCAACATCGCCAATGTCATCAACCGTGTGACCGGAAGTTCGATCTCTAACATTGATGGATTGATTCGCGCTAATGGGACTGCAAATGTATTCTTAATCAATCCCAATGGGATTTTGTTTGGCGCAAATGCTCAATTAGCCATTGGCGGATCATTTTTAGTTAGTACCGCGAATAGCCTGAAGTTTGCGGATGGATTTGAGTTTAATGCTAAGGTTCCGCAATCGTCACCGCTACTCACGGTCAGTGTGCCAATTGGCTTACAGTATGGCAGCACTCCGGGAGCCATCCAAGTGCAAGGCGCAACTTTACAGGTGCCCAATGGTCAAACCTTAACTCTCGCAGGCGGTGCTGTGACTGTGAATGGCGGACAGTTGTTCGCGCCCGGAGGACGGGTGGAGTTAGCAGGCGTGGCAGCACCTGGACAGGTGGAACTGGCGCAGCAGGGGCAGGAGTTGCGGTTAAGTGTGCCAGAGGGATTAGCGAGAGCGGATGTGGCGATCGACAATGATGCGAATGTAAATGTCCGCGCTGATGGCGGTGGCAGCATTGCCATTACCGCTCGAAACTTGACTGTCACCGGATTAGGAACACGGGTGAGTGCAGGCATCGCAGTAGGCTTGGGAACGGTCGGCGCGCAAGCAGGAGATATTGACATCAATACAACCGAAGCCGTTAACCTGGATGAAAGTTTTGTCAATAATGTAGTTCGATTAGGTGGCATAGGCAATGCTGGCGACATTAATATCACCACAGGCAAACTCTCTCTCACGAATGGGGCACAGATAAGTGCCAGCACGCGGGGACAAGGCGATGCCGGGAATATCACCATTAATGCAAGAGAGGCAGTCTCCTTTGATGGTGAGGACAGCAATGGGTTACCTAGTGGTGCTTATAGCGAGGTAGGATTTGGAGCCATTGGTCAAGGTGGCGACATCAGTATCACCACAGGCAATTTATCCATCACCAAAGGAGTGGTAAATAGCGCGGAAATAAGTACAGATACATTTGGACAGGGCAATGCGGGGAATATTATCATTACGGCGAGAGATGCGGTCTTTTTTGATGGCTCCTCTAATATTACTAGCTCGGTGAGTTTTGGAGCCGTGGGTCAGGGTGGTGACATCAGCCTCACCACAGGCTCGATCGCTCTTACCAACGGGGCGCAAATGGCGGCTGTTACGATTGGTCAAGGCAATGCGGGGAATATCACCATTAATGCAAGAGATACGGTGTCCTTTGATGGTACTTCCAGGAACGCATTGTTCACAAGTGGTGTTGGTAGTATTGTGGGCTTTGTTGAAGCGATTGGTCGCGGCGGCAACATTAGTATCACCACAGGTACGCTCTCTATCACCAATGGAGCGGCAGTAAGTGCAACTACGTTTGGACAGGGAAATGCAGGAACTATAACTGTTACGGCAAGAGATGCAGTGTTCATTGATGGTGTAGACAGCAATAGAATTCCCAGTGGTATTTTTAGCCGAGTGGGATCTCAAGCCAATGGTCAAGGTGGGAAAATTACGGTGAATACCGGACTGTTCTCAATCACGAATAGGGGTGAACTAACTGCCTCTTCTGAAAGTCAAGGAAATGCAGGCAACCTGGAAGTGAATGCTCGCCAACTCCGCCTAGATAATCAAGGATCGATTCAAGCGCAAACTGGATCGGGGCAGGGAGGTAACATCAGCCTGCAAGTCCGAGATCTCCTGCTCCTGCGGCGGGGCAGCTTGATTTCTACGACGGCTGGAACGGCTCAGGCAGGGGGGGATGGCGGCAACATCACCTTTGATGGCAAGTTCATTGTCGCTGTCCCTCAAGAAAACAGTGACATTACAGCCAACGCCTTCTCAGGACGTGGGGGCAATGTTCGCATTACCGCTCAAGGCATTTTCGGGATTGAGCCTCGCTTCAGAGAAACCGCATTGAGTGACATTACTGCAAGTTCTGAGTTTGGCATCAGGGGCAATATTACCCTCAATACGCCTAATGTTGACCTGAATCGGGGACTGATCGCGCTGCCGACCGGACTGATTGACCCGAATGCCCTGATTGCCAATAGCTGCATTGCTCGTCGCACTCGTCAAGGTCGCTTTGTGATCACGGGAACCGGGGGCTTGGCGACTCAGCCTGATGACCTGGCAAACGTTGCTTTCCCAACTTATGAGCTAGTTTCTAATCCTGCAAAAGCCGAGACAACAGAGAAGGGTCATTCCTCGCAATCTCCTACTTCAATCACAGAACCTGATGGGGTCTATCGCCTCACGAATGGAGAGTTGATTCTGGGTCGATCGTGTCGTTGAACTAAAACAACTTCCAATTCTTGAACGATCACTTTCCAAACTTGGAAAGTGATTTTCCGCGTATGTCGGTGTATGGCAGGAGCGATCGCTCTAATCTAACGGTATAGAAGAACAGCAAACACGCTAAACCTTCTAGCCAAAAGGGAATGACATTTAATCGGTCAAACCCAAAGTTAGTTAGTACAGAAAACTCAATTTCTCAAAGGAGACAATCATGAAGACTTATACAGTCAAGCCTGGTGATGATTTATCGAAGATTGCGTTAGCAGTTTATGGGGACGGTTGCGATGGCAATGGTCGAAAAATCTTTGAGGCGAACAAAGGGATCATTGGAACTAACCCCAATGCTCTACGCCCCGGACAAGTTCTGAACATTCCCTAACTCGCTTTCGCTGCTCTAGGAGATGTTGACGATACGACATTCCAACCTAAACAATCAAGCTTTGACGCAAGTTTGACAGTAAGTGCATCAGTTGGTTTCGTTCACAACTACTAAGAGACAGAAGCAAAACAACCAATAACTTCAACAACCAACATACAGATTAGGTAGAAAACTATGTGTCAAGAAATTGTAGATGCTCACAACCGCTATCGTGCAGAAGTCGGCGTTCCTCCTTTACAGTGGTCTGAAGATTTGGCAAGTCAGGCTTATAGTTGGGCAAGTCAGTTAGCCTCAACCGGAAGCTTTGAGCATAGCGGTACAGAAGGCGAGGGAGAAAACCTGTGGATGGGAACCGCTAACGCATTCTCTTTTACCCAAATGGTGGATGACTGGGGCGGAGAAAAGCAGTACTTTACGGGCGGCACATTTCCCGATGTAAGTACAACTGGCAACTGGGGAGATGTGGGTCACTATACGCAACTTGTGTGGAGAGATACGAGCCAAGTTGGATGTGGCTGTGTTGATGGAGCTGATGGCAACCGTTACCTGGTTTGCCGCTACGTAAGTCCTGGTAACTTTACAGGGCAGGCTCCCTTCTAATCACTCATTAACTGCGTAAGAAAAATTCTGGGGGTGCGATTCGCCATTGCAGTGTTTTCTACAAGTTGCGCTCTGCGCTAATCGCGTCCCTTTCTTCCAGAACACTGTTTCGATTCGGGTCGAAAGATCTGAAGCTTATCGCAAACCTGAACCACAGGATTACCAACTATGAAACCTATCACTCCTGAACTGATAAACTCCTTAACCCCTATCTTTATCGCATTGATTGGCGGAATTATTGGAGTGGCTGTCATCGTCAAGACTTCTGACAACGATTCGGCAAAATGGGCGGCTGGAATGGGGTTAGCCGGAACCGCGATCGCTGGAGCTTCTGGGCTGGCACAATCTGGCAAAAGTCCATCGACTGTTTCGGAGCATAATCCAAAATTTGTCATTCAAAACAAAGAGATTTAGCAACCTTATCTCTAAGGTTCAGCCGATGATTTTCTATACACAGCCTCTGCACATGAGGTAGACATTGCTCACAACAATACTGTGTTTCACTTTTTAAACATCAAGGAGGACAAAGAAATGGTTGGCAGCACAAAAGCAGGTAAAGATGAATTGACTGGAACAGGCGTTAGCAATACAACAGATGAGTCGAAAAAAACTAGCGGAAAAACCTGGTTTGAGTGGACAGACGTATTATTGGCTCCTGTTATTATTGCTGTAGTAGGACTGGTTTTTAGTGCAGTTCAGTTTGAAATCACTAACAATCGACAGGATTCTGACAGCAAAGACAAAGCGATCGAAACCAGAGAGCAAGTTCTCACAGACTATAGCAAGTCGATCGCAGAACTCGTGACAAAATACAATTTAGCGAAAGGCAGCGATCGCAATGTTCAGCAAATAGCATCGGGAGAAACACTAATCGCTTTGCGCCGACTCAATGTTCCTGACGAAACTAGCAAAGAGGATAAATCCAAGGATGACAAGAATCTAGTTAATTGGTCGAGGCTACAGTTGCATAAACTCATTTTTGGAGACGACAAACCTGACAAATCCAAAGATGACGCAGGTAAGCTCAAGGGATTACTCATTCGCTATTTGTTTGACGCTAAGCTGGTAGGCTACTCTTTTTCTGTCGATCCACCAGTAGAGACAGTAGTGGATTTGTCAACAGCGGATATTACAAAAGTGGTGCTGGAGAATGCATGGCTGCCTGGTATCGGACTACAAAAGGCTCAGTTAGACGAGGGTAACTTGAAAAACACCGACCTTTCCAGAGCAATGCTGTACCAAGCCAGCTTAAGAAAGGCTGATTTCACCAGAGCTAATCTGCTTGGTGCCAATCTAACAAATGCCGATCTCACTGGAGCTACTCTGCTTGGTGCCGATCTAACAGATGCTGATCTCACCGGAGTTGACCTACGCTCTGTCAACCTACGCACAGCTAAGTCAATTCCAGAAAAATTGAAGGGTGCCTGTTACGTCAAAGGTACAGAGGCAGAATATTTTCCTCCTGACTTTAACCCGGATAAAGCTGGTATGGTACCTATGGTTAAAGATGAGTCAAACTCAAAAGAAAAAGACAAGTATAAGCCTTGTCACCCTTCCTGAACTAGGCAAAAACTATCACGCCTGCTATCACGTTTGATAACAGAACTTACGCAAAAATTCTACATTTAGCATATAGAATTTTTGGCGATCGTTACCTGAATCTGGAATCTACTTCATTCACTCCCGACATACAGCAATCCTGAATAATTTGTGGGATAGGCATCCTGCCCGTGCAGGCTAGAAGCCTGTCCCACTTTTGCAACTGAAGTGGGATTGCTATACCCAAGCCTATGGATGCAAACAGGGAGCTTTAAATTCTCAGTTTCCAATATTGGAAAGTCACTTGCCGCAATAGTGAATGTAATGCCAGAGCAATCAACCTATTGTAGGGATACAGAAGAAAAGCAAACACGCTAAACCTTCTCACTAAACCAAAAACTAACACAAAGGAGAACAACATGAGCGCATTTTGTGGAACTTGGGGAGAGTCTGTTATCTCTGCAAACGGAAATCAATTGACCATTACGATGGGAAGCCGTCCTAATGCTATAGGTACACTGACGAGTGCAACTACAGCCACCGTAAGATTTCCTGACGATAAAACCTTGAATGCAACGCTTGCCAACAACAACTGCATTCAGTGGTCTAACGGCTCTCACTGGCAGCGCCGCTAAAGTCAGACCAGATAACCATCTTGGTTGGCACATTGACCTTAGCGTGATCGATTGCTCTATCAACTAAACAATGCAAGATGTTCATTTTTTGGCAGGCATAACTTAGTTGATAGAGCGATCCTAACACCTGCAATACTGCCGCGATCGCGATTCAAATTTTGCGGTGGCTAAAGTAGCTAAAAACATCAGTTGATTGGATATGACATGAGGGCGACGATCGTTCCCCTCGACTTACCTCAAACTTAACCAGGAGAAGCTTACACAATGAAACTCATCTACCGTGCGCTCATTCTAGAATCTGCTCCTCGTCCAGTTGCGCCCTACCGCAAACCGCAAGCTCTCAACTGGCGCTTTCATGCTCCCGGCGAGACCTATGGTGTAGTCCAGAGATCATCCACCCCCTATCGTTATCCACGAGCGCTAAACTGGCGCTTTCAGCTAGCTGCGGAGGCGTAAATGAGATCCTCTACTAGCTCATCACAAATTTCTGTTTCCAGTCACTCTCAAAATCATCCCTCTTCTGTTAGTGGAACTGATGTTTTATCTGGATGTTTTGCTTGTGCTTTTCCCTTCTTAATTCTGTTGTTGGCTCTAGGATGTCGAAAATATCAACATCATCAAGAACGAGTACGATCGAAGCAACTTCTAGAACAAACTACTACCCTCGAACGATTGCTGAAGCTAACTCATCGGAACAGTATTGGAAATTAAATGTATGCAAAGGCAATTCGGACGATTTTATCCCAATCAATAAAACTACTACCACAACTGAAAAAGCGAGGAAAACTAATCATGGTTACGACATCATCAACACTGAGTCAAACTTACACGGTACAATCGGGCGATTTTCTATCCGCGATCGCTCAAAGATTCTATGGCGATGGTAGCGAAACTGCTTGGCGAAAGATCTACGAAGCAAACAAAGCTGCGATTGGCGCTGATCCCACTCAGCTTCAAGTGGGGATGATATTGGTAATTCCGCCTCAAGAGGGTGGCGGGTCTAAAGGTAATTTTCAAGCCATGCTAGAAGCAATGGGAACTTTTGAATCAGGACTTCCGACAGGCAACCCCCTTCAGTATCAGGTGGAAAACTCGCTTGGCTTCATGGGGAAGTATCAATTTGGAGAACCTTTACTGATTGATCTCGGCTACTACCAAGCCGAAGTTTATTATATGCACGGTGCCGATCGCAACAACTGGCAGGGAGCCTGGACAAGCAAACGAGGAATTGTCAGTAAATCAAGCTTTCAAGGTTCTCCAGAGGTTCAAGAAGCTGCCATCCGAGAAGCATTTAGCCTCAACCTAACTCGAATCAAAGATGCACTCGTTGCAGAAAACAAATCGGTTGATGAGTATTTGGGTCAGGTCAAAACCTTTGACGATCGCGGAACCTCAAAAACCGTCACGATTACTTTGTCAGGTCTGTTGGCAGGTGCCCATCTATCAGGTCCTTATGGAGTCGCCAACCTGTTGCTCAAGGGTCTTGTCGTCGGAGATGAATTCGGCACCTCGATTTTGCGATATGTGGATGAGTATGGCGGTTACGAGCTTACACCAGCAGATTTTTCGTAGTTTGTCATCAAGAACAAGTACGATCGAGGCGACTTCTAGCACAAGCTGCTACCCTCGAACGATTGCTTAAACTAATACCCATTTGATTTGTGAGTGCAACAGATCCGCATGAGGGCACAGCAGTGCCATGCCCGTACAAAAAGCGTAGGGGCATAGCATGCCGTGCCCCGTCGGATTGAACGAGCAGTCGCAATTGCTTCCGAAATTGGCATAACTCATCAGAACAGAATCGACTGAAGTTGTTGAATGACGATCGCAACGGTTCAAAAGCAAAGGGTGCATCAGCCCAAGACAGATACACCCTTTGTCAAAAAGTTGCGACTACTTCGCAGGTTTAAGGGCTAACACCGCTTCAAATTGGCTCATCGTTTTATCGGTCTGGGTAGTCGTGCCGCCAACACCCTTAATCGAATTCAGAATTGCAGTCGTTTCTGGCTTCGTGGCTGACTTTTGAGAAACTGAAGTTACTTTGTTCACCAAAGCCATAGTTTTTTCCATATTCATGTAAAAGTAGCCAATGTTTTGTTTAGGCAGAGAAGCCGTCACCGCTTTAAAACTATCGCTGGCTTCTAAGGAAGGATTGGGTTGGCTAGACAT
The DNA here is from genome assembly GCA_043772715.1 of Phormidesmis sp. Taxonomy (GTDB): domain Bacteria; phylum Cyanobacteriota; class Cyanobacteriia; order Leptolyngbyales; family Leptolyngbyaceae; genus Phormidesmis_A. The sequence continues at coordinate 12,349 of JAYVFW010000198.1, forward strand.
CGTAGTTACCAGTTGATCACCCATTGCAATAAACACGGTGTTGTCATCTAGCCAGCCGTGACCCAAAAGAGCGCCTTGGGGCGTTTGCCACTCCGTAACTTTTTTGCCGTTAACATCGCGTTGAGCAATCGTCAAAGATTGGCTCTTTCCGATCGTATCCAGCTTGCTTAACGTGGCTTCGGCAGTTTTACGATCGTTCGTGTTAAACACCATAGCCCCACCAAACCCAAGCTGCGCCAGCACACCTTGGCTGACTGGCATCATGCCGATCGCAAACTCGCCATTCATCCAGCCAAAGATGTCTTTATCGAGGTCAAGACCAATTATTTGGCTGCCGCCCCGCATCGCGTCGATGACTTGTTTTGCCTCTGGGCTGTCTTTGGCTTGGGTTGTGACTTGGCTCCAATAAGAGCTGAGGTTAGCGCCAGACACGAGCGCAAAAGTGTCGGTTGGAAACTGGGCAACCACTTTGCCAGGGGACGGCTTAAACTCGATCGCGGTCTGTGGATCAACCTTCACGGCTCCTTTGAGGCGCAGCCCAACCTCATCAATGCTGACGGTGGCGACCATCGATTTGACTCGCTTGAGCTGCTCTAGAGTCGATGCGCTCATCGGTGTGCTAGAACTGCTGCTCATGGTTTGCACCATTCCTGCATAGTCCGGCAGATAAAAGCGGGCAACAGTGGCTTCTCCATCCTTTGTTTGAGACAGCAGGGATGCGGCTTCTGGTTTGGTTGCAAAAGAGGAACTGCCCTGAAGAGTATCAACTGACTGCTCGATCGCTTTTTTGCTAGTTGACAGCACTAAGTAAGAGTCTTTCAGCACAGTGGTGTAGATGGGCTTTTTGCTTTTTTCACCCACGAGTTCACTGATTTTGACTCCTTTATAATCAGTCTCAGTGTTCTTGACCTTTGCACCGCTCTTAAACTTGTTTGCAAAGCTGAGGGCGCTCACCTTGTCTTTGATTGCGATCGCCATCACCACTTCTGGCTCTTTGATACTGGCGCTAGGCATCATCGCTACCATCAGGTTGCCTACCCAGGGTTTGAGATCTTTGTCTGCATCAAGGCTAGTTTCGGTCAGCATTTTTTGCTGGAATTCTTTCAAGCTTTTATCGACTGCCTGTTGAGCCTCTGGAGTGCCGAACTGCTTGAGCTTTGCCCAATTTTTTTCGTCTGTGGAGATGAAGGCTGCCGCATAAGCTTGATCAGGGATCACTTTGGCGATTCCTAAAGGTGTTGCACTATCTCCCGATGCTCCATTGAAATAGAGGTATCCTGCCACGCCTCCTGCGACAGTCACAGCTACAGCAGGCAGAATCAACTTTTTGACAGACATTTAGCTTCCTCAACGTTCCAAATATTACTACGGCTGTGTTTAACATCACCCTGACACTTAACGAATTCGGACGTTTGAATCAGGAAGATGAACGATCGTAGAGTTCCCTGCGATTTTGGGGTTAGCACAACAAAGGGTTTTGGCTGATTCGTGTTGTTGGGAGCGATCGCCCCTATTTATCTCAAAGAATTGAAGCGATCGCGTTCATCAGTCACAATAGGAGCATGAACCGAGTTGATTATCTCCGAATTAGTCTCATTGATCGCTGCAACTTTCGATGTCAATATTGCCTGCCTGAAGGGGCAGACATTGACTATGTGTTGCAGCAAGATTTGCTGACTCAAGCCGAACTCTCAACCCTTTTGCGCGAAGTTTTCATCCCCGTGGGGTTTACCCGCTTTCGCTTAACGGGAGGCGAACCTCTAATTCGTCCGGGTGTGGTCGAGATTGTTCGAGAGATTGCTCAGTTTCCCGAAACTCAAGATCTGTCGATGACAACTAATGCCTTTCTGCTCGAAGGACTGGCGCAAGATCTCCACAATGCAGGGCTGCGGCGCATCAACATTAGTTTGGATTCTTTAGAGCCAGAAACTTTTGACAAAATTGTTGGCAATCGTGGGCGATCTCGCTGGCAACGGGTTTGGAGTGGCATTCAAACGGCTTATCAAGTAGGCTTTAACCCGTTAAAGCTGAATGTGGTGGTGATTCCTGGAGTCAACGATCACGAAGTGTTAGATCTGGCGGCGTTGAGTCTCGATCGTGAATGGCACATCCGCTTTATCGAGTTTATGCCGATCGGAAATGATCATCTGTTTAACCACAAAGGCTGGGTGAGTTCAGAAGACTTGCGGCAACAGATTCGCGATCGTTGGGGGCTTACCGCCTCGCAAGTGCAGGGAAACGGGCCCGCCGATGTCTTTCAAATTCCAGGGGCGAAAGGAACGCTGGGATTTATTAGCCAAATGTCAGAATGCTTTTGCGATCGCTGTAATCGGATGCGGCTTTCTGCCGATGGTTGGCTACGCCCTTGTTTGCTCAACGAAGACGGGCAGCTTGACTTAAAAACAGCATTACGATCGGGCGTTCCGATTTCACAGCTACGAACACAAGTCAGCGATCTTCTGAGCTTGAAGCCAGAAATCAACTACAAACAACGCGAGTCTGGCACTGCTGGAACCTATAGCCGCACAATGTCTCAAATCGGAGGCTGAGGGATCGTGGATTAAATCGTATCGGTTACTTGCAACGCCAAGGGGCACGGCAGTGCCATGCCCGTACGTAGATTTCTGGGCGTTGCTGAATGCAAATATGAATTGCCCCCTAGCCCCCCAAGTTTGAGGGGAACCAGAATCTTAAAGTCCCCCAAAATTGGGGGATTTAGGGGGCG
>JAYVFW010000199.1:0-15022 GCA_043772715.1 Phormidesmis sp.
GCATTGAGCAGTCTTGGGTACCACACTAAAGGTACGGTAATCGTACGCCCATCTATCAAATCAACGCTAATCGTGTCTTCAGTGAAGTAGACATTCTTAACTCTCTCGTCCGATCTAACCGCCAAAATACCTATTCCAACCCTCCAATAAAATTTTCTGATTCTCTTGCACTATTTAATCAGTTCCGCCCCAACTCCAGACGGGGTTGCCGCGTTGCACTGATTTTTTTAGAATCGCGCTAGTCAGTCCATTTGCATCGCTCATTCCCGTCATGTCGAGAATTAGATAAGCATTTCCTCCCACAAATCGCATTCTTAAATAGGAGTGCGCTGAGAAGGGTTCGTTGCCTGATTTAACAATTCGGGCGGTGGCTTTGCATTGTCTATATTGTGGTTTAAGTTTAGCCACCCAGGTGACACTAAAGTCATCGCTATTTGCGATCGTAAATCCATTGGTGATCGTATTCAAGTTCGCCTTGCCGTCGATCGCATAGCTACCTTCCCGATAAGGTCGTGGGGTTTCAGTCACGACCACGTTTGTAGGACAGCGAACACTGGGATCTTGAGTATCGATCGCTTTAAAAACCTGAAGCTCAAGGTTGGCAGCCTGAGCAGGAAGGCTGGATAGTAGAGACGCGGCAATGCTAATTCCCAAGATGGAAGAGAAAAGTTTCATAAACGGTGCATCGAAAATGGGTAATAGTTGAAGCTTCACCAGCCAAATGTCGAACTTCGGAATCAATTTTCAAAGGAGCCATAGTGCTATAACCTTTGAAAAATAATAATGTTACATTGATCACTTAGGATTATGGATTAAATTAAGACCAAAATTTGCGTACGGGCATGGCACTGCTGTGCCCATTGACCTTGCAAGCAACCGATATGATTTAATTCACAATTCTCAACCTTCAATGCGAGGCACCGCCGTGACTGTAACTAATGCCGCAACCCAGTTATATCTTCCAGATGCCAAACTGACTCAACCCGCAGTGGGCGCGATCGACGAGTTTGCAAAATCGAGCGCACCGGGAGTTTGGGCATTTTTAGACAAAGCAACGATCGTGGCAGATTTGAGATCGCGGGTGAATGATCCGGTTCAGATTAATCAGGGCGGGCAACCGTTTTGCGGTCCGGCGGCGGTGTTGTTTGAGCTGGTGCGAAAACAGCCGCTCCGCTATGTGCGAATCTGTCAGAGTCTGTTTGAGACAGGCTATTTTCAAGCCGCCAGCCACTGGATCGCGGCTCCGAATGAATTGCGACAAGCTAGCCGAGGTGACCTGCACATGAGTCAGGTTGACTGGATGGTGTTAGCTACATTGAGGCAGTCAGAAAACTTGCTGTTTCCGGTTGAGCCAAATGCGCCTGAGATGATTCGCAACCTGGCAGGAATGACAAAATCGTGGGAGATGCGCGGCTGGATCAAAGAGATTTTAGGCTACCGCAAAAGTGAATATTATCACGCTTATTTGATGAATGACGTGAGCGCTCTCAACCAAGCAGCGGCTGCGATTCAGGCGGGAGGGGTGGCGTTTGCGCTGATCACGGCAGAAGGAATGCTGCAAACCAATCCGCCGCCGATTCCGTTTCCGAGCCATTGGGTGGCACTGCTAGGCAATATCGCAGTGACGAATAAGCAAGTAAGTCTTGATGTTTATACATGGTCAAAAAAACTGCACCTCGATTTAGATTTGTCGTCGTTTAAGAAATATTTTTGGGCGGCGGTGACGGGCATTCCTTAAAGAGAAAATTTTGACCTTTATAGTGTCAATCAGAATCACAAAGTTCTGAAGATTTTGAAGTTGTGATACAGGACACGTTTAGTAGTAAAATACTGAACCTATTGGGGTGTTTTTTGTGTCTTAGAGTCCATTAGATTAAACTCTCTAAAAAAATTGAGTTTTAACTTTTGTCAGCACCATTGGGTATGTTCGTTCAAAGCCCTTAGCGGGTCTGTCGATCGTTTGAGGAAACTGCTGAATGTTTAGAACGAGCCGTAAATCGTACCGATCGAGCCTGTCATCCTATCAAAGAAAGAAAAAATCTTTGCCTCGCTGGGTGATTTTTAGCGCCATTCCGATCGCGCTGATCACTTTAGAATTATTGGCGCGGTTGATCACGGGCATGATGGGCAAAGCACCCGAATTAAACTCCTTTGAAGGCGAACCGTTAAACGTCACCGCTTACCGATTAAACTATCTTGACCAATCCGGCTCACCTTATGATGGGTTGCCCGATCGCGGACGGTTAACAGCCAAGCGCAGCCCTTTAATGGGCTATAAACTCGTCGGCAATCAAAAGAGTTCGTCTTGGCAAATCAACGAACAGGGGTTTCGCGCCAGTCAGCCAGTCACCGCAGCCAAAGCAAAAGACGAAATCAGAATTTTTGTCTTGGGTGGCTCTACGGCGTTTGGGCAAATGAGTTCTAACAATCAAAGCACCTTTGCGACTCAGTTAGAAACGCGCCTTAATCAGCAGGTCGCAACTCAGAAGACAAACTCGACTAAGTTTCGTCCTGATGTGTTGCCTTACTTTGCCGATGAGTTAGCCAAAGCCATGGCACTGCCGCCCCGCATTCGAGATAGTCGCTATCGGGTGATTAACGCCGCCGTTCCGGGCTATGCCTCTAGCAATGAGTTGTCACAACTCGCCCTTCAGATCTTGTCTTATCGACCTGATTTTATCATCGTGTTAGATGGCTACGCCGATTTGCTGCTGCCTAGCAATCAAGAAGGAGCCGATATTCCCGGCATTGAGTCGCTGTTGGATAATTCATTTGGACATTTCACCACTGCCTTGTCAGAGCAGTTTAAGAATTGGATTAGTCAATCATTCTTAATTAAAAGCGTTCAGTATTGGGTGTTGCGTCCGCAGGATTCTCTCAAGCTAGTGATTCCTCCAGCCATTGAGGCAGACGGTTCGCTTTCACAAAAGCTTCCAGCCAGCGCTGACGAACTCGATCGCCGCGTGACTCGCTATCGCAATAATTTAGAACAAATTGCACGATTAACATCGGGGGCAAAAATTCCGATCGTGTTCGCATTGCAGCCCGAAATTACCAGCCGCAGCACCAACACACTCACCCCCCGCGAAAAGAAGGTTCTCGACCAGGTAGGACAAGCCTATCCGCAGCAAGTCAAGGCAGGTTATGCTCAACTTCGGCAAGCGATCGCGCAAGTCAAACAGCAGTTTCCGCAAGGGGTGACGACGCTCAACCTGAATGAAGGCACCAACTTTCAGGGCGAAACGTTTTATGACACCATACATCTGACCGATGCCGGAAATACTGCGATCGCCGCTCGGCTTTATGACACGATCGCAACCTCTCTGACGCTGCAACCAAAACCCTACGGCAACCAAACCCCACCCGGACGATAAATCACCAGCACCAACTCGAATCAGTTGCCTGCTGATGCGCCAGAAACCCCTGCTTGAGGCTGTCAGGTTCTTTCACCATGTCTTCAAACCAGGCTGGAAGACTGCCACCGTGAGGCGCGTTTTCTGAGGGTTCGATCGTTTCTAAATAAGCCAGTTCGTTAATTTGCGTGGCTCCTTTTGTGACCAGTGGTCTGCGGTCTGGTTGAAGTTGCCGATCCTGCATTTGGCTAAATAGACGGTTTTCTTTCATCAGCCGACTATAGGTGCGGTGAGGAATAAAGTGAATGGGATTGTAATCAGCAAATCGTAAAATTAGCACACACGCCCACGAATATCGACCTTCAGTGATTGCCTCAACCACTTGCTTAAACTGCTCAGGACTCATGACTTTGTTCCGCTTTTGAGCAGTACCACCACTTTGAAAGTGCATGAAGATGTCTCCTTTGAGGTTGCTAACTGTTGATGGTGTTGCAGAATCAAGAGTTGAATACGCCCCCCACGTCAGTTCGACGGGTTTTCTCGCTTCGTTGTCAGCGGCTTCTGCCCCCTAAATCCCCCATTCTAGGGGACTTTGAATCGGAGGTTTTGGCTTGAAGTCCCCTAGAATGGGGGACTTAGGGGGCTGCCCGGATGACAATAACTCAACGATTCAATTTCTACATTCAGCAACGCACGGATCATAAATTAAGACCACTTTTTTGCATTTGCCGAATCGGGTCGAGCAGCATATCTGCAACCGCACGGCGACGAATCACGATTTCGGCAGTGGCAGTTTGACCTATTTTGAGCCGAGTGACTTGAGAAGAAGACCGTCGATCGATCGCAATTTCAACTCGATAAACAGCCCCTAATCGCTGATCGACTTTGACATCCGGGGAGATCGTGGTGACTTTACCCGCCACAATTCCATAGTCTTGATAAGGGTAGGCATCAAACTTGATCTGCACCGGGTCGCCTACTTTGACAAAGCCTGCCTCTCGGGTGGGCAACGCTGCGGCAAGAATCAGGGGCGCTGCTTGAGATGCCACCTCGGCGATCGTTTGACCTGATTGCACCACTTCACTGCGATTACGGACGTTGAGCGACAGCACCACGCCATCAACCGGAGCCTTGAGCGTCAGTTGTTTGATCTCAGATTGGGCTTGCTGGAGCCGTTTCTGGCTCTGCTGAAGTTTGGCTTGAATCTGCGTCTGCTGCACCAACAATTGTTGAATGGTCTGCTGGGACTGCACTTGAGCATTTTGCCCTTCGGCATAGCGCTGGGCGAGCTGCGCCCGTAAACCTTGAGATTCGGCGATCGCTTGCTGCAAGTTCGATCGTGAGCGCTGAGAGTCAGCCAGCGTTTGCTGAATCTCGCCCATTTGCTGGGTGATGCCGCGCTGACGATCGCCGAAGTTTTGCTGCGCCTGAAAGAGTTGTTCTCTCGCCAGTGCCCCTTCGTCTACCAGATATTTCAGTCGTGCTAGCCGCTCTTTTTGAGAATCGGCATCGGTCTGCAATTGGCTCAACACCGCTTGACTGGTGATTGCTCGTTCTTCAACCTGGTTGATGGTGGTGTCTTGACCCGCAATTTTGGCTTGAGCCTGGGCGATCGCGGCCTCTTGAGCACGAATTTCTGCGTGGGCAATCGCAAGCCGCGTTTGAGCTTCTAATTCCGTTTTGTCAATCAGGGCATCGGTTTGCAGTAGTTCTTTTTCATAGCTAGCGCGTTCTTGCCGCAATCCTTCCAGGCGATTGAGGGCGATTTCGTTGTCTAACTCTGCGATCGTCTGACCTGCCTTTACCATCTGACCTTCATGGACATAGACACGAGCAATCTTGCCCGAAACGGCAGGGTGAATTTTAAAAGGTTCTCCTTGCGGCACTAGTCGCCCTTGCGCTCGCCCGACTTCTTCCATTTGGCTGGTCATGGTCCAGGTTGCAAACGCCGCGCAGAAGATCACACCGCCCATCACTAGGCGATCGGGCAAGGTCGGAGACGGACGATCTAAAACGGTTTGCAGCGACGTAGACCAGCGGCTTGTGGGAGAGGAAGCCGCTTCAAGGCGATTTTGTGGCTCGATCTCAGGTTGAGATCTCACCGGACTAGATGCCACCGTGCCACCATAAAGTTGAGCGATTTCAGACTCAATGTCTAGCTCCGGGGGCGGCAGATCGCGAAAGCTATGAGCCAACAGATCCATTTCTGGGGAGGCAACGAGTAGATTAGAGCAATCGCAAGACAGGGATTCAATACGAATAGTCATGGTAATTCAACAGGGTATAGAATCAGACCTTCGTTAGAGAACCGTTAAAGACTTAAGCACAGACTGCAATGGAGCGAAGGAGTGTTGAAACATGCTCTGATCAAAGCGTTGAGAAATCACTCATTTGTGTGAAGACAAATTAAAAGATCAACGCATTGCTATAACCGAGAAGTTTTAACGGTTTTTCACAAGCGATGTCTTGTGCAAAGACTTAACGGATCTGGTAGCGCAACCCCTGTGTATTAAACTTGCTTTAGTCTCGTATTAGAAGTATTTAGGAGCGTTACTTCTCACGTCTATGATAGTGTTTCTTGAAACATTGATTCGATATCTTTGCAGATCTTTTCGATCAACTCTAGGATTAGAGATCCCGATATTAAAGATCCAGTTGTTGTTGGGCAAGTTGAGCATAAAGTCCTCCTTTGGCGATCAGTTGTGCATGGGTGCCTTGCTCGACGATGATGCCGCGATCGAGCACCAAAATGCAGTCAGCACTGCGAACAGTCGAGAGGCGGTGGGCAATAATAAACGTGGTGCGGTTATGGCTGATGTGCTGCAAATTCTTCTGAAATCGCCGCTCTGACTCGGTGTCGAGAGAGCTAGTGGCTTCATCTAAAATGAGGATGCGGGGGTTGCTTAAAAGGGCACGGGCGATCGCGATGCGTTGGCGCTGTCCGCCAGAGAGCATACTGCCGCGCTCTCCAACTTTGGTGTGATATCCCAAGGGCAATGTTTGAATAAACGAGTGAGCTTCAGCAAGTTTCGCCACCTCTAGCACTTCTTCGAGGCTATATTGCGGTCGATAAAGGGTGATGTTGTCTAAAATCGTGCCCGAAAACAGAAAGCATTCTTGGGGCACAATGCCTAACTGCTGGCGCAGCGATTGGGGCGACACATGGCGCAGATCATTACCGTCGATCGTGATCCGTCCGCTCGTAGGCTGATATAAGCCTTGCAGCAAATTCGCCAAAGTGCTTTTGCCAGAGCCACTGCGACCGACTAGCGCGATCGTGTTGCCAGCATTGGCAGTGAAGGAAACGTTTTGCAGAATATTGCGATCGTCGTCTGCGTTGTAGCGAAACGTCAGATTTTCAAAACGCACTTCGCCTTTAATGCGAGGCAGAACTAGTAGAGGGCGATCGGGACTTTCTTCGGGTTGGGCGCTAAAGATATCATCCAATCGCTCGACTGATACCAGCACTTCTTGAAATTCATCCCAAAGCCCGACTAAAGACAACACTGGATTGATCACACTGCCAATCATCATATTGAATGCAACAAATTGACCAATGCTGAGTTGATCTTGAATCACTAGTGTTGCACCATACCAAAGTAATGCGGTGCTGCCTAGCATATTAATCAATCCCCCAATGCTTTGCAGCCCGTTCGCGAGTTTCTGTCCGCGAAATTGGGCGTTGAATAGTCCTGTTAAATCATCTTCCCATTGCCAACGCAGTTCTCGTTCTGATGCGGTTGCCTTAACCGTTGCAATTCCGGTTAGCATCTCTACAAGCGTTGAGTTTTGCTTGGCAGACTCGTGAAAAACCTGTCGCGATGTTTGCCTCAAAAACGGACTTGCAACCACCGTCAAGATAATGATTGGCGGCAGCAACGCCAGCACCATCAAGGCTAACTGCCAGTTATAGTGCAGCATTAAGCCGACATAAAAGATCGCCATAATCGCGTCTAGCCACGCAGTTACCGCTTGCCGAGTCAGAAACAACTGAATCTTGTGATTCTCTTGCACTCGTGTGATGATATCGCCGACATGGCGCGTCGCAAAAAACTGAAGCGGCAAGTTGAGCGCGTGACTAATAAAGCCACTAATCATCGTCAAATCCACCTGATTAGAAAAGAAATCGAGTAGATATTGACGAATGCACGTTAAGCCAATTCGCCACGACCCAAACAGCAGCAGCCCGATAATAAACACCTGCAACGTAGGCAAGCTTTTGTGAACCACAACCTGGTCTAAAATAATCTGCGTAAACAGCGGCGTGACTAAGCCAAAAACTTGCAGCAAGATCGAGGCGAGAATGATCGACCACAGCATCGATCGATAAGGCACAAATGCGCCCAAAAATCGCCCCAGTGAGGGTTTAGACGATGGCATCGCTTGCAATAGCTCAGTGGGGTTGAGCAGCAGCGCATAGCCCGTCCAACTCGCCTGAAAGTCGGGAATAGTCAGCGATCGTCGTCCTAACGCTGGATCAGACACCAAGACGCGATTGCGTTTAACTCGATAGACCACAATGTAGTGGTCGCCTTGCCAGTGGGCAATCCAGGGAGTCGATTGTTCTGCTAGACGGCTAAAGCTCGATCGCACCGGGCGAGACTGAAATCCTAAGTTCTCAGCGGCGAGGGCGAGGCTTTTGAGCGATGCACCCGATCGTCCGACTCCTGCCAGATTTCTGAGCATATTTAAGCTAAATCGCTTTCCCCAATATTGCGCGATCATCGCGAGACACGCTGCGCCACAATCTGAACTGCTCTGCTGGGCAATATATGGGTAAGACTGCCCAAATCCGCGTCGTCGGCTGGGTTTGGCAAACTCGATCGCCGAGGGCTTGGTTTGAATCGGTAACGGTGGCTGAGACGAGGTTGACTGGGGAGGTGTAGCGCGAGGCGGAACCACCGAGAGAGACGTTCCTCGATGGCTGCGTGGTGCGATCGCTGGCTCGGTTTCGTCTTCAGATGATTCAACTTTCAGCGTTGGCAGAATGGCTTGAGCGCTCTCCCAGTGGCTCACCGCGAGTTGATAACCCTCCAGATTAGTTGTGGCTATCCAGTCGTCAGGAATCGCGCTGGGATAGCCCCAATAGTCTCCGATCGTCGGTGGTGCGTTGGGCGGACTGGCTTGACTGTGAATTTGACCACTACGAAGCCAAAGGCGACCCTCAGTAGTAGGCGTTGCTTGCGCTAACCGTGACCCGGCTGGAACTTCAATCTCAGTCAGGTAGGGCATCAGACGTTTTAGCGTGTGGCTGGACTGCGATCGTAACGCGGTTGAAACTTTAAAAAAGATCAGTCGCTGTTGACTCAGAGCGCGATCGCGCAGATAGGCTTGCAGTGAGGAATGCTGTTGTAGCCAGGGTTCTAAGGTTGCGATCGCGATCTCGGCAACTATGCCTGCACTAGCAGCGATCGCTTGATAGGGGAGCGGATCACGGCTAAAGTGCTGATCTGCGCCGTAAGCGTCTCCGGCTTCGAGTAGCGCTACCGGAACGTCTCGCTGGTAAGTCTGATCAAAACTGACTAGACGCACACAACCCTGACAGACGATCGACAAGCGCTGATCATCCGAGGAAGCGTTACTTTTAGTCAGTTTATCGCCTAGTTGTATTTCGCGCAGTTGGAACAATTGTCTAAAGTCTAAAATCCACGATCGCTCATTAGGAAATAGATTGAGCAAAACGCCAGCCAATAGCGCATCCGCATGATTAGAAGCTGCCGAAAGATCAGATCCTCTAAGGTCTGGTAATGGTTTCATGGGGACATATCGAAAATGAATAGAAACCGTTGTGATTTTCTGTAGTTCCTATAGCGATGCGACTCGATCGAGATCCTGAAGAATTTACCAATCTTTATATTGGTCTTGCAGGAGCCTCCAAACAATTTTTTGCATAAAATTAGGCAGACAGGATGCATACTCCACAAAATTCTTAATCCTTTGTGGAGTATGCATCCTGTCTGCCTAAGCGACCAGGAATTTAGTGATTTAGCTTGATGATCGCAGTAATCTATCCAACCTTAATTAAAGTGATCGCTCAAACGTTATCTGTGTAATATCTAGCTAAGTATAAGAAGCTATACCAGTATGTGAATAAGACACCATCAGCAGCAATAAAACTGTGATTGCGATCGCGAGAATTGCTAAAGATCCCCAGCTTGCTGAATCAGAACCAATCTGTCTTCTTAGGTTGTTAAGCTTGTTAGAAGTTGCCATATCAATTTCTCCTTTTGTCTGTTCACCCTTTATAGAAATAGCGTAGTAGAAGAAGTTGAAGAACTTGTGAGGAACCTGAAGAATCCCTAAGTTACAAATCTATATAAGACTGTTGTAGTGACTGCTCACAATACTATGTATTTAATGACACAAGAGTCTTATTAATTAATTTTCAGAGGTGTTTACTTTAATGTACTTAACTAATGCGTTAAATTATTAATAGAGAAAGTAGGCTTGTGATCGTCGCTACATCAATCGCTTTACGCCAAAGCATTTAATTACCCGTTGCTTCTCATCTGATAAAACCCATGCATGAAATTTTAGCCGCTCGTAAATTAGTGGAACTTGATGCTGTCTCTTCAACTACGATCGAGCAACTTCAAGCTGAGATTCAAGACACTTTTGGCTTTGTGCCACCGCTTTTTGTTCCTGCTTTACACACGCCCCAAGTCTTCAAGAACCTTTGGCAGCAAACGCTTTCTGCCCATATTCACAATCCTCTGCCTGACGAATTTAAAGAAAAATTAACGGTCTACCTCTCACGTTTTTGCGCCGTTCCCTATTGCATGATTTGCCACAGTTGTTCGCTCTATGGGTTAGGAGTTGAGGCACGAGAAATCTTGGCGCTGCTCGAATCACCACCGCCGACTGAGTTAAATATTAGTGATCACTTACTCATTCTCTCGGCTCAACCCAAGGAACTCAAAACCTGGTCAGAGTTAACGCCCGCTCTAGAAGCCAGTTTGCTCGCTTGTGCAACCTTGATCGCCCTAGAGTCTGATAACACAGAACCTTGCCGAACTGAGCTACGGCGAGTGTTAGGGGAAACCAACTATCACTTTTTGATCGCATTCATTGCCTACATCAAAACCTGCCATATCTGGATGGAGGCGCATCCAGACGTGAGCTATCTCAACGATCGCCGCTTTCAAGCTCACTTCGAGAATTTAGTGGCTGATGAGCCAGCGTTACTTGACTTTTTCGACACCTATTGGCAGCAGGTCAAGCGTGAGCAAGAAACCTGGTCAGCCCAGCAAGCGACGATCGCCGAACGCAGACAAAACGAGTTGGTTTTGAGACAAGTTGCAGAAGAAAGGCTTTATCTTGCCCGTGCAGTCGCTTCAACCACTGAGAGCATTGTCATTACCGATCCCAATCAGATTGATAATCCAATTATTTACGTCAATCCCGCCTTTACGCGCATTACTGGATATGAGGCTCAAGACGCGATCGGGCGCAACTGTCGTTTTTTGCAGGGTGCAGACACAGATCGACAAGTGGTGGCTCAGATTCGAGCGGCGATCGCCGAGCAGCGCGAAATCAAAACCACAATCCTCAACTATCGCAAAGATGGTCAGCAGTTTTGGAACGAGCTAAAAATCGCCCCCGTTTTTTCTGGAGCGAAAGAATTGCTCTACTTTGTGGGCATTGCTGAAGACATCACTGATCGGGTGCGCGTCGAAGACGAACGCCAGCAAGCAGAGCAAAAGATTCGAGAGCAAGCCGCCCTGTTAGATGTCACCACCGATGCCATTTTTGTGCAAGATCTATCCCGCAAAATCTCGTTCTGGAATCCAGGAGCCGAGCGTTTATATGGCTATCAATCCGCAGAAGCGTTGGGCAAAGATGCCACTGTCCTGCTGCACCCCGAAAAAGCTATTCAGCTAGAACAGGCTCAAAAAACGGTGCTTGAGCAGGGCAAATGGCACAGTGAGCTAAATTTGATTCATCGATCGGGCAAAAAGCTAGTGGTCGAAAGTCGCTGGACGTTTGTAAAAGACGAACACCACAATCCAAAATTCATCCTGGTTGTCAGCACTGATATCACCGAGAAAAAACAGCTAGAAGCTCAGTTTCTGCACGCTCAACGCATGGAAAGCATCGGCACCCTTGCGAGCGGCATTACCCACGACTTAAACAACATTCTGACCCCAATTTTGGCGGCATCTCAACTGCTGTTGATGAAAACTAGCCGCGATGATGCCAAACAGCGGCAGTTGCTCGACATGATTCAAACCAGTGCCAATCGAGGAGCGACGTTGATTAAGCAAGTCCTTTCGTTTGCGCGAGGAGTCGAGGGCAAGCGATCGCTACTTCAGGTGCGTCACCTGATTGCCGAAATTCGGCAGATTATTCAGGAGACATTTCCTAAAGCGATCGACGTTCATCTCGATCTCGCCAGTGATCTCTGGCTAGTGACGGGCGATGCCACCCATTTGCACCAGGTATTGATGAACCTTTGCGTCAATGCTCGCGATGCCATGCCAAAAGGCGGAACACTCAGCCTGATCGCTGAAAATTTGTGGATTGATCAAGCTTACGCTCGCATGAATCTAGATGCTCAAGTGGGTTCTTATATTGTGGTCACCGTCGCAGACACTGGAACCGGAATCGAGCCAGAAGTTTTAGACCGGATTTTTGAGCCGTTTTTCACAACTAAAGACTTGGGCAAAGGCACGGGATTGGGGCTATCAACCGTTCTCGGCATTATCAAAGGTCACGGCGGCTTCATCACCGTGAGCAGCACGATCGGAGAAGGCACCCAATTTAAGGTCTACTTACCGGCGACGAAATCTGAAGAACTGCCTCTAACCCAAGTCGAAGAGTTTGCGATCGGGCAGGGAGAGTTAATTCTTGTGGTCGATGATGAAGCTAACATTCGAGAAATCAGCCAAACCGTTTTAGAAACCTACCAATATCGGGTGCTAACCGCGATTGACGGCATCGACGCGATCGCTCACTATGCCGATCACAAGCGCGAGATTGACCTGGTGCTGATCGATTTAATGATGCCCGTGATGGATGGAGCCACAACCATTCGAGCCTTGAGAAAACTCAACCCGCAGGTCAAAATCGTCGCCGTCAGCGGATTGGTGCCCAGCGTTCAAATGCCTGCCCTGGGATCAGAAATTCAGGCGTTTTTGCCCAAACCTTACACCGCAAAAGAGTTGCTAACCTGCATTCAAAGCGTTCTTAAAAAGTGATGGACTCTCCACACGGCTCTAATCTTGAGAAAGTCTGATTTCTTAATGAGAATATTTGCTAAAAACTGCCAGAAGTTCTATGCTTCTAAAGGCAAATATTAGCGTCGATCGACAGAAGCGGTTCGCTACGATTGTGAATTCGGGAAGCCCCCTAAATCCCCCATTCTGGGGGACTTTGAACCGGAAGTTTTGGCTTGAAGTCCCCCAGAATGGGGGATTTAGGGGGCAGAAGCCGCTGACAACGAAGTGAAAAAACTCGGCGGACTGACGTTAAATATCAGCGTCGATCGAGCAACAAGAGGGCATGGCACTGCCGTGCCCGTACAAGTCGTTTCGTTATTCTCGCAGCACCCTCTATCATGTCAAATCAAAAAAGGCTGGAAAAATCCATCCTCAATCGTCGTCAATTATTGCAGTGGGGGCTGATTGCTGGAACCGGAGCCGCAGCTTCCTCGATCGCAGCCACCCGTTTCTTGAAAGGACGTGAGCGATCGTCGGTGATGGTTCCGCCAGTGCCGTCTGCTCCGACTGACCGATCGGGAATGAATCCGATGTCGATTTTGCGTGACTTTGACTATGGCACCGTCACCCAAGAAAACGGTCGCACAGTCCGCGAGTTTCGAGTCGAAGCGCAGACTTCCACGATCAAGCTTGACAACGCTCACTCGTTTATCACCTGGAATCTCAACGGACGGGTGCCGGGTCCCACGTTTCGCGCAACCGAGGGCGATCGGATTCGAGTTGTTTTTTATAATCGCGCTGGGCATTCTCACTCGCTGCACTTTCATGGCGAACATCCCGCCGATATGGATGGCATCAAACCCGTTAAAAATGGCAGCGTCATGATCTATGAGTTTGACGCAACCCCGTTTGGAGTGCATCTTTATCATTGCCATGTTGCCCCAGTGACTCGGCACATCGGCAAAGGCTTGTATGGGATGTTTATTATCGATCCGCCGCAGCCTCGCCCCCCTGCCGATGAGATGGTGCTAATCATGGCAGGTTATGACGTAAATGACGACCAAAAAAACGAGCTATATGCCTTTAACGGTTTGCCTCACTACTACATGAAAAATCCGATTCCGATTCAGCAAGATCAGCTAGTGCGGCTGTATGTGCTGAATATGATCGAATTTGATCCCGTCGCGACATTTCATTTACACGCCAATATGTTTCGGGTCAATCAAACCGGGCGATCGCTCACACCCAGCTATGAAACAGACGTGATCACGATGGGAACGGCAGAGCGCCACATCCTCGAATTTAGCTTTCGCAACACCGGGAAATTCATGTTTCACCCGCACCAAGACAACATTGCAGAAGCGGGCTGCATGGGGTTCTTTGACGTAATCGGCAGCAAAGCGTGATTCTGCTTCTGAAAATTGAGGGAAAGCGATCGAGATTTATTGACAAGTATTCCTATAAAGGGTGACAATTACTCTCACGTTTGGTTAATAGAAGTTATTTTCATTAAGTAGTTTTTCTAGCTCTATCTTTCTCAGAGATCACCTCCAATTTTCGTTGACTGATAAACCTCAAACCGCCTTCACCTGGACAAGATTATGTCTGTCTTACGTTTCATTGCCCTTTTCTTCTCAGCGTTTAGCCTCTCAGTTTTGATTGCGTGTAGCAATCAGACTTCGACCCCAACTGCGTCTGCGCCTACAAGCCCGATGGCTCAATCAGAAGCATCGCCCCACTCAATGGGCGGCAAGCCCAAGATTAATATCAACAACGCAATTTTGTCTGAGCTAGATAAGCTTGAAGCAATGCTAGGCGTTCCGGCGTTGTCAAATAAGATTCAGGCAAGCCGCCCCTATGCAAAAGTAGACGAACTGGTGTCTAAAAATGTGATTACCCAAGCGCAGTTTGATCAAGTCAAAGACATGGTGACGATCGAAGATATCAAGCTGACTGGCGAAGCAAAAGACGTAGACTACATGACCAAGTTGGGGCTGATGAAAGGGCACCTCTTAGTCGCAAAAGAGCTACTAGATCTGCAAAAGCCCGCTCAAGCTGAACCTCATATTGGGCACCCGGTCGAAGAAATCTACGCTGATGTCGAAGACCAACTCAACGATCGCAACATCAAAGAATTTAAGACGGGTTTGATTGCACTGCAAGATACCGTCAAAGCAGGCGCAAAAGATGCTAACAAAGTTGGCACCGAGTTTAAGACTTCTGTGCAAGCCGTAGATGGCGCGATCGCTGCCCTCCCAGAGACTCAGCGCACCTCACCTGAGTTTGTGCTGCAAGTGATCAATGGGTTGCTAGACACTGCCAATTCAGAATATGGAGCGGCGATCGCCGATGGTAAAATTGCTCAACCAATTGAGTATCAAGACTCTCGTGGTTTTGTGGTCTACGCCAATGAGCTTTATAAAGCGATCGAACCCCAAATGGCGAAAGACAAGACCGCAGCAAATACCACCATTCAAACCACAATGGCAGATCTCCTGAAAG
This sequence comes from Phormidesmis sp., assembly GCA_043772715.1. Taxonomy (GTDB): domain Bacteria; phylum Cyanobacteriota; class Cyanobacteriia; order Leptolyngbyales; family Leptolyngbyaceae; genus Phormidesmis_A. The sequence goes on from JAYVFW010000199.1 coordinate 15,014, forward strand.
CTTGGCCCT
>JAYVFW010000200.1:0-4822 GCA_043772715.1 Phormidesmis sp.
CCACCTGCCAGCAAAGACGCGACCCTAGTAACGCGCCTCAAACAAGCCGGAGCCGTGCTAGTCGGGGCGCTCAACATGGACGAATACGCCTACGGGTTCACCACCGAGAATGCTCACTATGGTGCATCACACAACCCTCATGATGTCAGTCGCATCACGGGCGGATCGTCTGGCGGATCGGTGGCGGCGATCGCATCCGGTTTGGTGCCGCTTACGCTGGGTTCCGATACCAACGGCTCGATCCGAGTGCCTGCGGCTTTATGTGGAATTTTTGGTTTAAAACCCACTTATGGAAGGCTGCCGCGATCGGGCGCTTACCTGTTTTCAAGCAGTTTGGATCATGTAGGTCCGTTTGCTCGATCCACTCGCGACATCACTACTGTCTTCGATGTGCTGCAAGGCTATGACGTAACTGATCCAGTTTGTAGCCAGCATTCGCCTCAGCTTTGCACCCCAGAACTTTCAAAAGGGGCAGCAGGGTTGCGGGTTGCGATCGCTGACGGCTATTTTGCAGAAGGGGCAGAACCCGAAGTATTTGAAGCGGTCGAACAAGTGGCTAAAGCTTTGGGCACAAGTCAACGAGTCACCATTCCAGAATCTCACCGCGCTCGGGCAGCAGCGTTTGTGATTACCTCCTGTGAAGGGGCAAACTTGCATTTTGCAGATCTAAAGACGCGACCTCAAGATTTTGATCCGGCAACGCGCGATCGCTTTCTAGCTGGGTGTCTCGTTCCGGGTCATTGGTATGTGCAGGCGCAACGGTTTCGGCGTTGGTATCGTGACCAAGTTCGTGAGATTTTTCAACACGTCGATATCATTCTGGCTCCGACTACGCCTTGCTCTGCTCCGCTGATCGGTCAGGAACGGATGATCTTAAACGGAGTCGAAGTTCTGGTTCGCCCAAATTTAGGAATGTTTACCCAACCGCTCTCGTTTATTGGCTTACCGATTATTTCGGTGCCCATTCAGCGATCGGGTCAGTTGCCTCTAGGCGTGCAGATTATCGCGGCTCCTGACAATGAAGCTCTCGTTTTACGAGTCGCGTCCGAACTGGAGACACGCGGGATTGTATCTGCCCCGGTGCCTCACTAAAAATCCAATTTCCCATTTGAGGTTGTTATGAAGAAAACGTTATTTGTCGGCTCTTTGCTGCTGCTCACTGCCGGGTTAGGGCTGAAGCCGATCTTGTCTCAAACGCTCGCCAAGCAGGGGGTCAGCCAGACGCAACCCTCAGTTACTCCAGCTTCTCGACCCATTGAGTTATTAAGTGCAGGCGCACAACCTCAGCAGACTCTGCGCTTTAAGCCAGCAGTGAATACGATCGAGACAGCCACCATCACTTTGAATACGGTCATGGAAATGTCGATTTCAGGAATGCCCACGCCGCGATCGACCAAACTGCCTTCAACTTTGATGAAGATGGAAACGGTCGTTACCCAAGTTGACCCTAATGGTGATATTCACTATAAGTTTCGTTACACCGATGCAGACATGAAGGGCGATGCCTCGATTCCTGCGGGAGTACTTAACACAGCACGCGCTCAGGTGAAGAAGATAGTCGGCTTGAACGGCTCTTTTGTGATGGACGATCGGGGACACACAAAATCGACCAGTCTGACCATTCCTAAAAGCGTCGATGCCACGACTCGTCAAATGTTAGAGCAGTCATTCCGATCGCTAGACCAGCTTTCTGCCCCACTGCCTGAAGTGGCGGTTGGCGTGGGTGCCCAATGGAAAACACCGATGCCCGTCAAAATCTACGGAATGATGCTCAACCAAACCGCAACCTATGAGCTAGTGAGCTTAAAAGATGGCGTTGCCACGCTCAAGGTGGGCGTTGAGCAGCAGGCACAGGATCAAAAGCTGGCGATACCAGGGATGCCAAAAGGGGCGAATGTGACCCTAAAATCGCTCAACACAACTGGGCAAGGAGAGATTAAAGTGCGGTTCGATCGCTTGCTGCCATCGATTTCCACGCTTTCGATGACCTCGGCGGCTCAGGTGCAATTGCCCAATCCTAAAACCTCTGAGTTGACGACGCTCGCGACCAAAACCCAAGTAGAAATGATCTTGCAATCTAAATAAACGTCAGTTCGACGAGTTTTTTCGCTTCGTTGTCAACAGCTTCTGCCCCCTAAATCCCCCAATTTTGGGGAACTTCAAGCCAAAATTTTCGGTTCAAAGTCCCCCAAAATTGGGGGATTTAGGTAGCTCTCCGAGTTTATAGGTGGAACGAACCACTTCTGTCGAACTCACGTTAAATAATGTGAGTTTCCAAGACAGGCGCACCTGCGGAAGGGCGAAAGAAACAAAGCGAGACCAGCGCATTGACCAAAACCTCGGAGGTTTAAGCCACTCTGTCGGTCACGATGCTTGATTCTTGGTTAAACCTCCGAGGTTTGCGTAAGTCCTAATAGGTTTTTTGCTGCCAATCCACGATCGCCCAAGCCGTTCGCCGCAGCAGAATTTGTCTCGGTATTAAGATCCTCATCTAAAAAGCCGTGAGTTTTCATCATGTCGTAGAGATTGACCTCAGACTCTAAGAGGCAACTGTGACCGCTCTCTGAAAGCACTACCACATCAGCATTTTGAAAGGCTCGTTTCAATCGATAGGCTTCTGGCAGCGACGGCAGCAGTTTGTCATCGGCACTGGCAATAATCAAAACAGGCTGAGTGAGTTGTCTTAATTGCTGCCTGGGCAATTGAAACTTGTGCAGTAGGGACATCCGCCAAATCGACGTTTTTTGAGGCACCGATCGCACTGCTTTAATGAGTGCGTCTCGATCTGCTTCTGCAATGCGGTTAAACGATGCCAAAAGCGGTAAAAACGTCACCGACGAAAACTGGTAGGCGACTTCTGGTAGGTAGCGGCTGATTTGCGATCCCCACGCGATCCAGGGTCTGCGATTAAACGATGAAGCTGGGTTGACTAAAATGATGCGCTGGAATAGCCCTGGGGCTAAGACAGCAACCTTCAGCGCCAAACAACCCCCAAATGACTCACCGCACAGATAGACCGATCGCTGATTTTGATTATGGCGACTATCGCTAGCCAGTTCGCCTTTGACTAGCTTGACTACCTGCTGTGCCAACTCATCCCAATTGGTCAAATCATCGGGCGGAATTGCCAGACATCGCACATCAAACTTGGCTTCTAGTCCTTCTGTTTGGGTACGCAAGAGTTGCCCCGTCCCGTCCATTCCTGGCAAAAACACGAATAGCGGATAGTCAGGCTTGAGCGTTTTAGGCGTGAGAAAGCAAGGGTGACTTTGAATCATGGAACAAAAAACTAAAAATTTAAACTTAATAGCATCCCCGAATCAGCAGGCTGTTGATTTCGTCATGGCATTGGCTGGTGAGGCGCTGAACGAGCGCGCGTGCCCCTTTGCCTTGATATTTTTGCCGATCGCAGGGCGTGATCCAAAACGGACGACCCACTAAAACATCAACTCGCTGATAAACCACCAGCGGATGCCAGCCCTCCTGATCAAACAGTGGCTCAGAGGGATCAAAAAAACTCAGCAGTTTTAAAGGAACTGCGGAACTTTTTAGTTCATCTTGAACGGCGATAGCGATCGGCAAAACTGCCAAATCTTGCACAGGAGCCTTGAGGGCGAGATGAGCAAACCCTCGCTGAAAGTCTCCCATCTCAAATCGGGCGGGACTGTTGACCATCGGCTCAGTTCCTTCTGGAAACACGCCGACCGCTTGCTGAGTCTTCAATAGCTGAATCGCTTGATGGAAAAAGCTTTGCTGTTTCTGATCTGAGCTTTCTAGCGGAAAGCAGCCTAATTTTTTGACCACTTCACGCATCACGGGCACTTGACCCATGTAATGATGGCAAGCAAATCGAATCGGACGGTCGATCGCCGACATCAACAAAGGGGCATCTAGAAAACTGCGGTGGTTGCTGACGACCAAAGTTGCCCCCGCTTGGGGCAAGCGATCGCGATGATGCAGATACATTTGAATCCCCATTGCCGAGAGCAACAACCGCGAAATTTGAAGCGGACTATCAGAAGCCATGCACAACAGACCAGAGTTTTTATGAATTAGTCATTTGACTATTGACCTTACTTTACTAAAATCAACAAATCTTTGGATATAGATATTTGCCTGACCCTGAATAATCAACAGAAGTTTTGCTTGATCCCCACAGATTGGATCAGTTTTTTCATCGAGATGATGAAATTCAACCTATCTAACTTGGCAAAATTGACACTCCCCAACCTTAAAGGGACGGGGATTCTTTAATCAACGAGCCAACTTGCTCAGGCAGGATTGCTCCAACGAGAGTAGAGGTCAATTCTCCTAAAGCGTTGCTTGCATCCAGTGCAAAGGTTCCGGTATGCCCTACCGTACCCAATCCCCGACTGAGGATGTTTCTCGCTGCATTGTGGTCACGGTCTAAAACACAGCCACACAAGCAAGTGTGCGTCCGGGTACTCAGACTCTTCTTGACCACTTCTCCGCAGCGAGAGCATTCTTGGCTGGTGTATTGGGGATTCACCGCTATCGTGATCCGCCCAAACACCTTTCCAAAGTATTCAATCCAGACTCGGAATTGAAACCAAGATGCGTCGTTAATCGACTTGGCAAGACAATGATTCTTCGCCATGTTTTTGATGCTCAAATCTTCGTAGGCGACTACATCGTTGGATGTGATTACGCACCGTGCCAGCTTAACGGCATGGTCTTTACGCTGCCTACTTATTTTGAGATGGCGCTTACCCAGAATCTGTCTTGCTTTGCGTCTGTTGATTGACCCTTTCACCTTGCGAGAAACAAGACGCTGTGAACGTTTGAGAGCGACTTCACCCTT
>JAYVFW010000201.1:0-4822 GCA_043772715.1 Phormidesmis sp.
CTCGGAGAGTTCTTGGTTGAGTTTGGTGTTTGTGGTTTGTAGAGACGTGACCGCTGCTTTGAGATCCTTGAGGATTTGCTGAGATATCGGCAGGCTCTCCTGAAGTTCCTCCAAAATCAGATTCATCTGCGGTGTGGTTGTCTCGCTCTGTTGCTGAAGGCTGAATAGATGCTGATATAACTTCTCTAGCTGGCTCTGAATTTGTGACTGATGGTTCTCCAACTGAGGTTGTAGTTGCCCTTCTGGAGTCAGATTCCTCACCGCTTCTACCAAGGTTTGAATGGGTTTCAGCTTCGGTTCGAGTTGCTGGAGGAGTTCTAGATTGTCGATCAAGGTCTGGAGTGGCTGAGTCACGGTCGTTGGGCTGCGTTGCTCTAGCTTCGATTTGGCAGCTTGTCTCATTGCGTCGCTCATAATTTTCTCCTAGTTGAGTTTGAATGCGGTTCCAGGTGTAGCGTTTGCCGAGTTTGTAGCCTGGGAAGGCGATGTCATTAAGCTTGTAAGAAATGCCTGCGATGCCTGTGCTGATTTGGCGTAATCGGCTCTCGACTCCATACATTGCAAGGCGTTCTCGGAAGTCGTCTAAATCCGTTGAGGTCGAGAGTGCCTCGTCGCGCTGCTTCGCAGATACCGCAAGGGTCGTGACTTGCAGCCGCACCCGAACACTTGGTTCTCCCGTCTGATGAAATTGGCGAATTTCATTCACGGTCGGCGCTGTTACGTCGGTTTCCCAACTCGACGGCACAAGCTGAAGTTGATAGTCTTGCTCCAGTTTGCGGAGGACGAGTTGCGCTCGGCGATAGTCCAGCCAGCCGTTGACCATCGTGCCGTCGAGCCGCGATCGGGCAATCACTAAATGCACATGATCGTGCTGGGTATCCGTGTGTCTAACCATCACGAATTGGTTGTTGTCGAAGCCCATTTCGGTCAGATAGTCTTTGGCGATGGCGCTCCACGTTTCCGCTGCTAGATTTCGCCCAATCTCAACGCTCAAGCTCGTGTGGCAGACCACGACTTGAGCGAGATTGCGGGGCGATCGACGCTGTTGACGCTGCACCGAGAGACTAAACTCAGCGACTAACTCTGACAGGGCGATGCCTTCCATGTTGCTGCCGATGCGTTCGGCTCCGGTTTTGCCCAAGACATAGCGGAGACACCCGTAGAAATCCTGCCCTTTGGTGATTTTGGCAAGCATAGTCAAGGATGATTGGATGTTTTCAGCACGCTTTGATGATGCAGTCCTGATTCTGTGGAGCAGACTCCCGCGATCTCAGCACGAACTTGATGAAGCAGAGTCAGCAAGTCATTGAGAAATTGCAGGGTTTCAGCATCCGTTTGCAGTTGGGTCAGGGTGTCCCCAATTTTTCCAAGTTGTTGGTACGTCTCGATCGCAACGTCCGTCACTACAGGCAATGCGGGGTCGTGAAAGCAGGCATTGCGGACATATCGGCTGAGAGTCATTCCGGCTTCGTGAGCTAGGGCTTCGAGCTGAGAGCGCTCTTGGAGTGAGAGACGAACTTCCACTCGACAGCGGGGAGGAGTGCCGGAGTGAAATGAAATCTGATCAAAATTTCCGGACACGGGATTTGCTTGTTTGTGAAAAGCAAGGTACGATATCAGCATATCACCCGCCAATACGTTGTGGTGATGCCAAATCTAGAAATAATATCCGCTAAATATCAGCATTTATCTTTCAATGCTTGACCGCATCATAGCTACGGCTCTACAAGAAGAGGCAAAACTAATGATTGTGACTTCAATTGACTTGGGTAGCTCTTTGACGAAGAGCTTTTACTTAGACCACGGAATGCCTTGCCCATTAGTGATGGAACCCGAAATTGCTTCGGTTCAGCCTGAATTGCTTGATCGCTACCAGTCTGTGAACCAAGATGCGTATCCTGAAAAGGTCGCTTGGGTGCGGCTAGACGATGAAATTGCAGCTGTGGGGCAATTTGCTCAGAATTTTGCAGGCGATATGGGATTGGTCGAGCGCAAAGAGCGACGAGCGATTCACAAGATTCTTGCGGTTTTAGGATCAGTCTAGGAGCGACTTCAGTTGAGTGAGCGTACTGCTGCAATTCTGTCGGTGATGTTGCCTGTGACTGAGTTTAGCGAACACTTCGTGAAGCGCAGCTACCGGAAGAAGCTTCAATCCTCGATCCAGGAAGCCGCCTCGAATTTCACCTTCCGAGGGAAAGCCTTGTCGATCGAGTTTCAAAAGCTGCAAATCCTGCCTGAAGGCTTTGGCTTGTTCCTAACCTTACGGGCGGAACTAATCAAGCAACAGATCAATCCCAGAAACCGAAACATCTTGGTGCTGATGTTGGGACACCGAAACCTGAGCCTCCTGATTTTTCAGAATGGCGTTTTGCAGGACACCTCTCGCAGTGACGGTCCCGGATTCTTCAACGCGGTGAAAATTGCGGCATCGCTTCAAGGACTATCCGAAGGAACGCCACATCTAACCGAAGCGATCGCAATGAACCATGCCAGTCTGCGAGTTGCAGGACAGTTGATGTCAATCAACCTAAAAGCGACCAATCTTGCTGCACGAGAAGGATACTGGAAACAGGTCAAAACCTATTTAGAAAACCATCTTCCCGGTGGTGAGTATGATGTGATCGTGGTAGGTGGAGCCGGGACGGTGATTGAGACTGAACTCAATAGGCTGTTTCAGCAGATGGATCTACCAGGACGGCTGAGTTTTGGAGAAGGATTGAAGTATCAGCTTCAAGCGCTCTTGCAAAACAATCCTGACCTCCGTTCCCAACCCTCTTTGATCGCTCGTATGGCGGATTCTTACGCGGTATTTGGGGCAACTTGGGCAGCTTACCAAACCACAAACGCGGCTTGATTTGAGGAGATGAACTATGCCAAGACGACCTGCCGACAAAAGCCAACTTAGTCCCAATTCCAAAGAGCGAGTCAGGTTTACCTTTGAACCCGATCGCAACTCTCCCAATGGCATTTTGCTGTCTTGGATCTTGCACAAAGCTTATGATGGCAAAGAAAAAATGATGGCAGCAGGTCGTTCATTCTGGTTGCCCTTCGCCTATCAAGCGAGTGGCAAATACTCCAAAGCCGAACTTCGAGCCGTGGCAAACGAGTCCATTTGGCGGCTGGAAGAACAGATTCGATTTTTGCGTGAGAACTTTGAAATCGAAGCGCCGAGTCGAACTTCAACAGTACCCGCTTCTCAGTCTGCTGACCTTGAACCAGAGAATGACCCGAATCAATTCTTTGGAGATTTGGATCTCACGATCGGGGACGATATGTTGGGTAGCTTGGATGATGCAATGGGGTAGAAGGAGTGAGTCATGGCAAGACCCAAAAAACAACAAATGGACAGTGATGGCGATGGGCTGACCGACCAAGAGGAACGTTTGGCGGGTACTAATCCCAATAGCAGTGATACCGATGGTGATGGTGTGGATGATGCAACGGAAATGAACACGGGAAACCCCACCGTTCCTCGTGAACCGGAAACGGACAAGGCTCGACAGATGCGAGAACAGTATCTGTCATTCGCCAAGTCTGTTCTCGGCAATGCCATGCTGAACTACACGGATTTGTATCAGCGCTATCTGGGCAATGCAGCGGGGGCACGATCGCTCGATCAATCCGTCGCGATCGCCGCCCTCAAATCTGGACTCGATCCAAAAACCACGATCCAACTCCTTGCACAAGGACCGATTACGCAAGTCCAAACTCGCAATCTCACGCCTGACGCAAGAAAAGCGGCACTCCCCGGCATTCTCAAATACACTCAATCGACGGTTGATCAAGCCCAACGGCAACGCTATGTCGAATACGCCAACACTGTCACGGGACGGCAATGGTCATACCCGGATCTCTATCGCGAATATGTCGGCAGCGATTTGACGGCGATTCAGCTAGATCAGAAAATTGCGGCAGCAGCGCTCAATTCGGGTGAGTCTGCTCAATCGGTGACTGAACTTCTCCATCAGGGTCCCTACTCACAGTTTCAAGTGGGTGTGAAGCAAGTTAATCTTGCAACCATCCAGCAATATGGCAAAGGCACGGTTGCTCAGGTGCAAGACATTCAGGGAATGCGATCGTAAGATGTCCAAGCGACAATATTCCTAAGATTTGAAGCAGTAATCCCTAGAATGCAGTAGATTTGTGATGTCTGATTCTAAACATTGCTATTCTGCTTCTTCATCGAGAATTTCTTTAGCAGTAGTGTTAATAATAGTCTTTTGAATTATTTTTTCGATGGTCACATTGCCGCCTACATAGCTTCCATCAAGGATGCTTTGAGAAGTAATTGGTGGTTGGTTTTTACTGAAAATTCGATCCATAGAAGCACAAACCACTCGAAATCCAATAGAGGAATGTCGATTGTGTGCATCTTGAAAAAATCGAGTAGCAGAACGGCATAATTTTGGTGGAGAGTTCCATGCACCGCCGCGAAGAGGTCGGAATCCGTCTTCTAAATGATGGACAATACTCCAATGCTCTAGAGAGTCACTGAGATAAGTATCACTGCCATCTCCAGAACACCATTCCCAAACGTTGCCATGCATGTCCTGCAATCCAAAAGCGTTGGCAAGTTGAAACATCCCAACTTCGGTTGTTGCTTGACCATCGTAATTTGCAAAATTTGTCGAAATTACTTTGCCGAAATGGAATGGAGTACTTGTGTTCGCGCGGCAGGCATATTCCCACTCGGCTTCGCTAGGGAGTCGATATTGTCGCTTTGTATACTGTGCAAGTCGGGCACAAAACTCGCTCGCGTCGTGCCAGGATATACTTTCAGCCGGACCGTTAGAGCCTTTGAAGTGCCAAGGATTAGGGTTAA
>JAYVFW010000202.1:0-4821 GCA_043772715.1 Phormidesmis sp.
CGAAGCCCAGCTTGATGGGGTGAATGTCGATGCTGTGATTGCTTCTGTTTTGACTCAAGTTGCCGTTCCTAGATAGTGCCATGATTCCTGCTCGTCGGACTTACGGACTGTTGATTTTTGGGGTGGCGATCGCCGCCATTGTCGCGATCGTTTGGGACGATCAGACTCGCGTTGCTGCATGGCTAATGGCGCTGCTGATTTGGAATGGGCTAATTCTCGGATTGGCGATTTGGGACAGCCGCCGCGTCAGCCGCGTTCGAGTTGAGCGGTCTGCGTTGTCGAAGTTATCAATCGGACGTGACAACGCAGTCAGCCTGTCGGTTGAAACTGAGCAATCCGCCGAGGTGCAAATTTACGACCATTATCCGATCGAGTTTGGGGTGTCGCAGATGCCTCTCGCGGCAAAGTTGTCCAACAACAGTACTCAAGAATTGCTTTACACAGTGCATCCGACTCTGCGCGGCGAATATCTGTGGGGCGCAATTCAGGTGCGGCAACTGAGTCCCTGGCGATTGGCTTGGCACGATTGGAAGATTCCTCAAGATCAGAAAGTTGCCGTCTATCCCGATTTGATTGGGCTACGATCGCTCTCAATCCGGCTCACGTTGCAGTCATCAGGTTCGATTCGACGCGCCAGACGGTTAGGCATCGGCACCGAGTTTGCCGAACTGCGTGACTATGGCACGGGTGACGATCCGCGCTTTATTGACTGGAAAGCAACAGCCCGACGCGGACAGCCGTTGGTGCGAGTGCTAGAGCCAGAACAGGAGCAGACGTTGATTATTTTGCTCGATCGCGGACGCTTAATGACTGCCAACGTCAAAGGACTGTCTCGATTTGATTGGGGCTTAAACGCAACGCTTTCTTTAGCATTAGCAGGATTGCATCGCGGCGATCGAGTTGGGGTTGGTGTGTTCGATCGTCAACTTCACACCTGGATTCCGCCTGAGCGTGGTCAGCCACATTTAACCCATTTAATTGAGCGTCTGACTCCTATTCAACCAGAGATTATAGAACCTGATTATTTAGGTGCGGTGACTGCGTTAACCAATCAACAAACTCGCCGTGCGTTAGTCGTTCTGATTACCGATATTGTAGACATTACCGCGTCGGCTGAATTGTTGGCAGCACTCGGACGGTTAACGCCTCGCTATTTGCCGTTTTGTGTGACGCTGCGTGACCCCCAAGTCGATCGGCAAGCCAATGCTGTGACTGAAGATGTGCCGTCTACTTACGCTCGTGCAGTCGCGCTGGATCTGTTAGCTCAACGCCAAGTTGCATTTGCTGAGTTAAAGCGAAAAGGTGTGTTAGTGCTTGATGCGCCTGCCAACCAGATTACAGAACAATTGGTCGATCGCTATCTGCAACTCAAAGCCAAAAATCAACTTTAAAGGTTCGACGGTTCAACTTCAACTTCATCTTCTAACCATCACCTGCCCACTTTATCTCTTGCCGCAACTGCCGCAAAACTTGACTGGTGCCTTCTTGCAAGGCTTGCTGGACGCGATCGAGGATAAGTTGGGTGATAGGCAAGTCAGGAAACACAAGACTGGTGAGTGATTCCTGATATTTGCCATCGTTGAGCAGATTGATTTTTAGCTTGCCTTTGTTGTAGATCCAAACTTCGGGCACCTGAATTCCGGCGTAGGCTTCTAGCGTGGTTTTTGAGGTGACATCGGCTTCGATCGCTAAGTCGGGCGGCGGATACACGTCTAGATTCATCGACATCATGCACTCTCGCACTCGTTTTGCATTTTCTCCAATATAAAAACAGGTGTCGGGTTCCAATCCAGCTTGCTTTTTTTGTCGTCGAAAGGTCGTCGAGCCAAAATCTTCCCAATCCAAATTTCGAGCGTCTAGAAGGATCTTGACGAGATCTCCAATGATGCGGTTGGGGCGTTCGTGGGCGGGTAGCGGTGACACAATTTCTAGCACTCCATTGCTGTAGGCGATGCGGGCACTGCGCTTTTCGCCCAGTTCTTCTAAGATGGCTTCAAATTTCTCCCAGGTGATGTCCGTAATGGTCAAAACGCTGCCTGGTTCAAGCACGATATCTTTAATGGGAACGGTGACTGGCGTTACGATTTGAGTGGTCATTTTGAGAACCTCGATCGCGCAACAAAAATTTGCCTACATGGGTAATCCTAACGCTTTGGCAATCAGGGGCAGCAGTTTGCTAGAAGCTTCTGCGAGTTTGGCGGTGTCGGGGAGATTGGCGATCGTGCCTTTCAAAAAAATCATTGCTTTCTCACCGAGGGATTTTTTCTCTGGCTGCTCAGGATTTTGTCCCACTTCTGCCAGGGTTTTGACTTGTTCTAAAGCATTCGTTTTGCCTTTTTCTGAGAGTTCAGAAGCGGATGCGATCGCGGCTTGCAGTTGCGTTAATAATTCTTTAATTCCAGGTTGATCGATCGTGGTGTCTGGTAATTGATTTAGGACGTTTGTGATAGCGCCGCTCATGTTGAGAAGGCTGTTTGTCATCTGGATTTCTCCAGTGTTGATAAAACTATTTGCGCCTGCGTTGATGCCTTGATTTCTGTTGTCTGTCATGATGTTGTCATTTCCTGCAACGATCGTGAGATTAGAAAGCAGATTTCCGAGATTTTGGCAAGCGTCAGGGTCACTTCTTTAAATTCTTGACTGTGATGCTTTTCGGCTTCTAGCAATTCAGCGTTTTTCTGTGCTTCTAATTTTGCTTGATAAGCAGTATCAAAGGTATGTTCAACTTTACTTTGCTAAAATTTGCCCCTCGGATATCTGAGTGAGAAAAATTTGCCCCGTCAGATCTTGCCCTCTAAAGTTACGTCCTCGCAGATTTTGATCAGAGAAATCCGGCGTTGCTGAATGCAAATATGAATTGCCCCCCTAGCCCCCCATTGAGGGGAACCAGAATCTTAAAGTCCCCCAAAATTGGGGGATTTGGGGGGGCGAAAGGATTCAGCTTCGATAGACAGATTCATACTTGCATTCAGCAAAGCCAGAAATCCATAAGAGAGCGGGCTAAATGGGTTTACGCAACCAGTATAGAAAAATAAAAACAAATCCGGTAGTTTCTTCTGAGACTGGGGCAAGAGATGAGAGTTTGAGGAACGTGGATTTATGATGGTGTAAATTCTTGCCCTCACCCTAGCCCTCTCTCGCAGGAGAGCTACTGTGTACATACACGTCTTTGTTGCTGCGTTTCAGTCGGCTTCAGCCCCCTAAATCCCCCATTCTGGGGGACTTTGAATCAGAGATTTGGACTCAAAGTCCCCCATTTTGGGGGATTTAGGGGGCGAAGATCTCGGCAATGACTGATCGAGAGCCGTGTTCCCGCTTCGCGAGCAGGGCAGAAGACGCTCACAAGTTTGACAGGTGATTCAATCCACGCACGCAAACCGATCGCTTCTCTCCTCCTGGTAAAGTGAGAGTAGTCTTTTTCATTTCTTCATGGTGCTCAAAGCAGTTCTTTTCGATTTCAACGGCGTGATCATCAACGACGAACCGCTTCACGAAAAGCTGATTGAGCAACTTCTGATCGAGGAAAACCTTCGCCCCAAGCCAGGAGAATTTCGGGAACTGTGTTTAGGGCGCAGCGATCGCGCCTGTCTATCTGATCTGCTAGAAAGTCGCGGCAGAATCGTCAGCGATCGCTATCTCGATGACCTGCTCGATCGCAAAGCCAAAGCTTACGTGCAGCAACTCTCAGTCTTAGAAACCTTACCAACTTATCTGGGGCTAGACGATTTAATCTTTAATCTTCGCCCGACTCAGTGCAAACTAGCGATCGTCAGTGGTGCCAGCCTGAGTGAAATCGAGCTGGTCTTAGAACGATGTAAACTGCGGCAATATTTCACTGCGATCGTGTCGAGCAACGACTTAACCGTGAGTAAACCCGAACCCGATGGCTATCTTCTAGCAGTCGATCGCTTAAATCAGGCGTTTCCTGATCTCGATTTGCATCCGGCTGAATGTTTGGCGATCGAAGACACCTTCGCAGGCATAGCTGCCGCAAAACGAGCAGGCATTCCTGTGGTTGGGGTTGCCAACACTTATCCATTCCATATGTTGCAGCGCTGCGCTAATTGGACAGTAGACTATCTCTCAGATCTAGAACTCGATCGGGTTCAGCAAGTTTTCTCTAAAGAGACTCTTGAGCCAGAAACAGAGTAGTTTTGAGATGGTAGAATATCGCTAAACGGGGAGTTAGCTCAGTTGGTAGAGCGCTGCGATCGCACCGCAGAGGTCAGGGGTTCGATTCCCCTATTCTCCATCCGAATCATCGAGTCATTTTCAGCAATCTTAAAGCGCTGAAAATTATCAGCACCGTAGATTCTCATGCCCTGGTCGATCGTTTCCTCAACAGGTATCAATTCTTCGTGGGCGATAAGAGACAAAATCACGCGCTTTTTGCTTTAAACCTTAATTACGTCAGTTCGGCAGAAGTGGTTTGTTCCCAACCGCTTTGCTGAGAAGGCAGTTTGAATTCGGGAGAGCTACCTAAATCCCAAAGTTGGGGCACTTCAAGCCAAAATTTCCGGTTCAAAGTCCCCCAGAATGGGGGACTTAGGGGGCAGAAGCCGCTGACAACGAAGTAAAAAAACTCGTCGGACTGACCCTTAACGACTCAGATCTTAAGGTAAGACAGAACCGTAGTGGTGAGCTTGGCGCAAGGTCTGAGATCAGAAACATACAAGTGTTGATTGATGCAGAACGAACGATCGTAGCTATCGATCGATCATTTCTAAGCACAACTCGATTCATCCTAAGCACAACTCGATTCATCCTAAGCACAACTCGATTCATCCTAAGCACAACTCGATTCATCCTAAGCACAACTCG
>JAYVFW010000203.1:0-4816 GCA_043772715.1 Phormidesmis sp.
GTTAGCTTTGCCTCTGACTTTGATAATAAGACCCCGTCCACGGTTGAATCAGGGTTTGAGGCTTAAAACCTGCTCAAATTTTGTCCGGAGTATTGTCAAAAGACATTAGTAGAAATTATCAATTTGCTGCTGAAATACTCTTAAGGCAAAATCTGGTTCCATCACTACTGAGACCCCATCTCCTGGAAGTTCACCATGTGGATGGAAACCACCAAAATCACAAGTGGGATAATCTGGCTTTGCTACATCAGCACTGCCACGACCAAGTTCATTCAGGTATGCGTGACCAGCACCCAGGTGTTGAGGAGCCGTGTGAGGTTAACGTGTGCGCCGTGGTACGCACTGATTGAATTGCCAATTCAATTGGCTGGAGTTCAAGGGTGCTGACCTGCCTGTGGAGCAGGTCAGTTGGAATGATGCTGTAGAGTTTTGCGCCCGGTTATCTAAGAAGACAGGACGAGAATACCGTCTACCTAGCGAAGCGGAGTGGGAATACGCCTGTCGGGGCTGGCACGACTACTCCGTTCCACTTTGGCCCAACATTAACGACTAATCTGGCAAACTATCGTGGAACTTCTACCTATGGATCTGAACCAAAAGGGGAGAATCGCAAGAAGACAACGGCGGTGGGCAGTTTTCCACCAAACGCCTTCGGGTTATGCGACATGCATGGCAACGTATATGAGTGGTGTCAGGATCATTGGCATAATAACTATGAGGGTGCACCCACGGATGGCAGTGCCTGGTTAAGTGAAAGGAAAGATGAAAAGCGTATAGGACGCGGCGGTGCCTGGGGCAGCCTTCCGGGGTATTGCCGTTCTGCCTCTCGCGACAGCGGTCTGCCCGACATCTACACCGAGATTATCGGTTTTCAAGTCGTTTGTTCTGCCCCGAGGACTCTGTAGCCCTCTTGCCCTTCGCGCTTCGCGCAGTCACTTATTTTTGCAAAATGGACGATCTGCCCGTTATTCAGAAGACTTATGACCTGATCAAAAGGGTATGTTCCTATCCTCAACCGGCTGCCGCGTGACCACAAATTTCTCTTGGGTGACCGAATGGTTAGCGGACTCTACGATCTACTTTTACCCCATACCGCAACCTGCAACCGCTAGAATTTGCTGTGCGGGATGCCATTCGAGCTAAATTCGGCGAATATAGAGAAAAAGGCTGGAGTGAAAGGGATGGCAGATGAGGCAGCGCTACTGTGGTTAGTCACCGAAGTTGAGAAAACAACTGAAACGGTTGAAGTCCGGTGGGGAGAGCAGGGTGGAGACGATGTGGGAGGCGGCTTTGGACCGCCACGAGTGACAGAACAGGTTCCCACTCTTGGCGATGAACGAGCTATCCATCACAGGGATCAGGGTTTGAGTTTCAGCTACGACCGCTTGGATGATTTCCGCGTTGAACCGAGCAAAGTCAAACGCTTGTTCAAAACGGCGACGGTAGGTTTTTTCGCTCAAGTCGCTGTATCGGCTTAAATTGCTAAAGTTCACTTTGCCACAGGCAATCATGATCGTGGCGAACAGCATCGTCAAGACTTTGATCTGAGGTTTGTTCTCAATCCCCACTTTCGCCAGTAAGCTTTGTACAATTTCTATAGCCCTATCGATCCGGTACTAGATTTTGCTAATCAGCACCTTAAGCGGTCGATGGCTTTCTTGTCGATTGCCTCACTTAAAAATTGTCCGAACCATTGAGAGATGGTAGTTTCTCCCCTTCCGATGTCGCCAAATAAACATCCTCGTGCAACACAGCATCCATTCCCATCAAGTTCTCCCAAGCGGGAACTACATCGTCGGGCGTAAAATCTGGCAAGGTTGGATCTTCCAACATCATTTGCATGAACTAACCATCCGCTTTCTGGGTCACGCTGACTTGCTTGATGATGAATCCCGATGGAATCTCCCGGTGCATTCTGACTTTGACAACACCCAATTTAGGTAGACGGATGTACATCCAACCCTTGCGAACCAAAGAAATCTTAATGGCTTTCCCATCCGCAAACGTCATGGTTTTGAAGTCTACGACGGTCTTAAATCGAGGTTTTCCAGATTTGTTTCCGTTGCTGTCTCCAACGGTGAACCGCTCAAACGCTTTGTCAACCTGCTTCAAGACTTCCTGCAAAACACTGGCATCTACACGAGAGAAGTCAAGCAATTCCCCGCTATGCCAAACTTTCACCAAGTCCTGTTTAAGGACTGGCAACTGTTTCTTCTGAGCATAGAAGTTTGGCTTCCCCCGTAAGTCCGCAATGCTACTCACCAAGGGGCAAGCATCAACATGAGTTCGATTCATCTCCCACCAATCGAACCTGTCTCCCAATTGGCGGTTATACCAATAGCGAGAAATTCTGAGCCATTCATTTAACTCAAGCTTTTGCTTAGTGTCTGGATAGAATCTTTACTGAAATGCTGTCTTCATAGCGCCTGCGGTCTTCACGCTTGGCTCAGTGTTAAGATAGCACAAGTAAAATGCTTAGTGTCAATGTTATGAGCAAAGATTTTATTCATAAAGCAAGAGGTGTTTCAGACCTGAAGTGCCATTTAGTGTTAACTCCCAAATACCGTCGAAAGATCTTCAATGAGCCAATGTTGGAAAGGCTGGAAGAAATTTTCAAAACGCTCATGGAGAAATGGGAAGGTCGATTAATTGAGTTCAACGGAGAAGATGATCACGTCCATCTACTCATTCAGTACACGCCTCAGACCGAGCCAAGTAAGCTGATCAATAATCTTAAAACCGTTTCCAGTCGCTACCTCAGAAAAGAATTTGCAGAGCGAGTGAATGAGTTTGACCGAAAAGATGTTTTATGGACAAATGGCTACTTCATTGCATCTTGCGGCGGTGTAACGGTTGAGCAACTTAAGCAATACATCGAACAACAAGACCGCCCTGTTGAGTAGCATGGGAGTCTGTTCGTTTCGTCGCTGTTCCCCTCCCTTGCCTTCGGCATTGGTCAGGGAACGCTTCTCAACTCACTCGGCTTTCACCGCCACACCAAATCAAAGATTACGGTGTGGGGACTCCCGCCTGCCTAACTAGAATGCAAGCGGCTGTGATTTGGGGTTGCTCTAAGTGGGGAACGTGCCCACAGTGTTCAACCCAAACGAGGCGGCTAGTGAGAATAGCTTTTCTGAATCGCTCCGCATCTTGGGTGCCCAAAATTTGATCAGAGTCGCCCCAAAGAATCAGCGTCGGTTGATTGATTTGCGAAATCTTATCACCCAGAAAATTGTAGCCACCGCTCTTTGTGAAAGCAATCATTGCCTGACTCCATTGAGATGACTGCAAGTGCAGCGCTGCACACAACTGTGCGTCGGCAGTCACAAAACTTGCATCGGCATAGGCTTTGAGGCTAATTTGCCGCCTGACTTTGGGCTGGCGCAAAAACTCTGTTGCCAAATAGCCAAGAGGCGGCACCAAAAACCGCGACATGGCTGGACCTGCGGCAAACCCAGCGCTGTCAATGAGAACGAGTTTTGCGACCGCTTCGGGATAAGTCAGCGTGAAATCGATCGCCGCTGCACCTCCCATCGATGCCCCAACTAAAATCATGGGCTGATCGATTAACGTCTTCCAAAAAGCGTGGAGATGAGTTTTGATCGAAGTCGGATTAAAAGAGATCCCGATCGGGCGGTCTGTGAACCCAAACCCCAATAAATCTACTGCCCAAGTGTCTTGCTGGACAGCTAGGAGCGGCAAGAGCCGTCGAAACTCAAAGACTGAGCTATCAAACCCATGCAGCAGCAAAATCGGAGTTCCGCCGCTGCCTTGATGAATGTAAGCGGTCGAGATCGGGTCAGCACTCAAGGGAGTTGCGATCGCCTGACGAGTCATCTGCTGTGCTAGGGCGATCGAGGTGACTTCGCTCAGACGGGCGACTTCAGCAGGCAAGAAATTTGCAAACATGACTCCAGTTTATTCCAATCTGACGCTCAAAAGCCTCGTAGCACACGCTAGGCACGATCGCCTCTGTAGTTGCCGATAATTTTCTATCAAGAGATTGTAAAAGATTGACCGTTGAAGGTTAAAAAGTTGCGTGTTTGTTCTCAGAAATGTGTGTTCTACTTACGTTTTGGGAAAAATAGCTTTGGTTATGCCCTGATCTCTAGTCCCTGATCACTTTGCGAGGAGTTCAACGTCATGGAATTTGCTGGGTCATCTGCCTCAAACCGTTATACATTGTCGCCTGATGCTGTCGTGTCTGCCCTGCCTGCGGTTGGCAATCCTCTGGCAAACCCGCTTTCCACTTTCGTGCAGACTCGTGCAGCTACCTCTTTACTATTTATCGATTCCAACATTGCAGATTATCAGAACCTGGTCGCAGGGGTGACTGCTGGAACTGAGATTCATGTTCTCGACCCGATCGCAGATGCAGTTACCCAGATCACTCAAACCCTTTTGGGGCGCACCGGAATTTCGAGCGTTCATGTCGTTTCTCATGGAGAGACAGGCGGCTTGCAGCTAGGCACTACCGAATTGGATGCGAAAAGCCTCGATCGCTACACTTCCCAGCTAGGTTCATGGTCGCAGGCGCTGACCAAAGACGCTGACATCTTGCTCTATGGTTGCAATGTTGCTCAAGGAGCGCAGGGTCTTGAGTTTGTGCAGCGTTTGGGGCAGATCACCAGAGCGGATATCGCCGCATCGACCGATCAAACGGGCGATCGCGAGGCTGGAGGCAACTGGAGTTTAGAAGTCCACACGGGTGATATCGCGGCGGGTCTTGTCTTCCAGGCATCTACGCTGGCAAATTATCACCATTTGCTGCCGGTCGATCTACTGTCTCCGATCGATCCGTCTTTACTAAGTACGA
>JAYVFW010000204.1:0-14860 GCA_043772715.1 Phormidesmis sp.
AAATTAAAAACGTGTAGATGCCGCGACCCTGATTTGAGGAACCTCTAGCAGACACCTGTGAAAGCCTACCCTCTACTGTACTCAATGTAGTCTCTCTATGTCAGCAAAAGCCGGAGAATTAACGCTTGAGATGTTAAGGAAGCCGAAGAATCGAAAAGTTGCCGCGATCTTAGCACTAGCAGGCGTTGCCCCGCTGCCGTTTTTTGGCGTATCGCTGCACTTAGTGGGGCTACACAAGCTTTATCTGGGGCAAAAATGGTGGGGACTTTTATACATTTTGTTTGCAACGACTCCCATCGCGGCGATCGCCGGAGTCATCGAAGCCGTTTGGTATTTAATTCAAGACCCCGATGAGTTTGATCAAAACTTCAATGACGAACCAGCACAACCAGGAATGATCAGCAAAAGTGCGCCTGTGATGGCTGAAAAAGTGGTAACGATCGCCGATGCAATGCGCCATTTAGATCAGTTGCGGCAAGATGGATTAATCACAGAATATGAGTTTGAGCAAAAGCGACGGCAATTGCTCGATCGCATTCATTAGGGCGATTTTGAATGGCTTTTTTGAATTGGTTATCTGAGTTGAAGTTGCCAGATCGTTCTCTTAAATCGCGCATCCGCAACGATCCTTACTACCGCTTTCAGTCGTTGGACGAAATTCGGTTAGCGGTTTCTTTAGGCATTTACATTGATGTGCAGCAAGCCACCATAGACGACTGGCTGAGGTTGCCGGGGCTATCGATCCATCAGGCCCGAATGCTCACCCAACTGGCTAACTCAGGAGTTCAGTTCTATTGTGTCGAAGATATTGCCGCCGCGTTAGGGCTTTCAATGCAGCGGCTTAAACCTCTGGAATCAATCTTGCAATTTTGCTACTATCCGCCTGAGAGTCTCTATTTGATTCAGCGAGTCAATCCTAATACTGCTTCGATCGAGGCATTAGGACAAATTCCAGGAATAAAGCCTGTTTTAGCCAGGACGATCGTTCAAAATCGCTCGACAAATGGCACCTACAAAGATTTAGCCGACTTGCAGAAACGGTTATCTTTGCCGAGTCAACTCACGACTAATTTGATGCACTATCTCAGCTTCTAACTTTGCCCAAGCGATCGAAGGGGTAAAACCGCAGCCAAGCCCGACCGATAATATTATCTTTTGGCAAAAACCCCCAAACGTGAGAATCGTTGCTGTTATTGCGGTTATCGCCCATCACAAAAAACGTCCCTTCAGGAACTTGTGCAGGTTTCATGACATAGCTCGGTGATTCTGCAATGTAAGCTTCTTGCAGCGACTGACCATTGACGAAGACCTTGCCGTTTTTAATCTCGATCGTTTGTCCAGGTTGCCCAATGATCCGCTTGATGAATGCTTGATCTTTCTTATATCCCTGTCGCTGTAACTGAAGAGGCGGATCAAACACCACAATGTCACCAAACTCAGGCGGATGGAGATGATAAGAAATCTTCTCGACGACTAAGCGATCGCCCACTGCCAAAGTCGGCGCCATTGAATCTGACGGAATAAAGCGAGGTTCTGCCACATATGCCCGGACTAAAAGCGCCAAAATCAGCGCAACAACCAGAATCTGAAGGTTCTCCCACAGCGCTTTTAATCTTGATGACGGTTCAGCAGCGATCGGAGTTTTTGGTTCTGTCGTGGGGTCAGAGGTCATGAGTTAAGGTTGGGCGAATGACTGCAAGTTAAAAGCAAGAGTAATCAGGGTAACGCTTTTCTAGTTCCAGTCCAATTCTCGACTGGGGTTTTGCGATCGCAGTTTGTGATCCGAAGGATGCAACTCGTCGCGATCGTCGTCGATTTTCATCAATACGTGTACGGGCCCATAGTGTTCTCGAAGGGTGGCTTCGATCTGCTCCATAATCCACTGAGTTGCGCCAATAAATTCGGGGTGCAGCACGAGTCGCATTTCGATTAACACCTGACGACCGACAATGCCACGTGATTGAATCTGATGGCAGGTTGTCACCCCCTGCACTTGGCGAACGAGTTGAGAAATTGCCTCTGGTGCGATCGCCGTTTGCCGAATCATTAGCGGCAATTGCCAGTTAAACACTCGCCAGCAGCTAATCACAGCCGCCAAAACCATCGCGATCGCCATGAGCGGGTCGAGCCAGCGATATCCTTTCCAGATGCCGATTAATCCAATCAGCAATACCAAGGTCAGCCAAGCATCTTGCAAAACTTGGTTGGCGTTGACTCGTAGGGCGGTACTCTCTAAAGTTTTGGCTAAACGTTTTTGAAAATATGCCAACCCTAAACTGGCTAGAAATACGATCGTCAGCAGCCCAATCAACGGCAGCGAAATTCTAACAGGCAGCAGTGCGGGTAGCGTTTGAGTTGCCCCAAGCTGTTGAACCGACAGCCCCAACAGACTAAAGCAGGCAAATCCTAAAACGGCAGATAGCAGCAGCGCTAAAGTGGTTTCGAGCCGTCCATGCCCCCAGACTTCTCTGCCTGAGATGCGGAGAGGCGCTGCAACCGCAATCAAACTCAGCACCGTGCTAAAGCCATCAATGACAGTATGAAGGGCTTCTGCAAGGAGACTCAGCGATCGGGTTGCCCAACCTGCCCACACTTTTATGGCTAACACCAGCAGCGTTAGCCAGAGCGTAACGAATAAAACCTGACGACTCACCCCACGGGGATTTTTAACTTCAGCCATGACCCCCAAACTACCACGGAATTTGTTTCCTAAAGCACTCTATTCAGCAGATGAAAGAAAAATTCCTGGTGATTTCCTTAAGTGCTGCTTGATTGCGTTTCTAATGCAGCAGACAAGATAGGAACAGACACCCTCATACTAGAAAAGTTGAGAAAGGGAACAGCTACCATGCAGCAATTTGCTTCAGACTTCGCGGGGTCAACCAAACCAGACATTCGCCTTTTGGCGTTAGATATTGACGGCACGATCGCAGGCGAATCTAACGATATCCGTGAACCTGTGCTGAAGGCGATCCGCGCCGCCCAAAAAAAAGGCGTACAGGTGGCGATCGTCACCGGAAGAATGTTTCGATCGGCGCTGCGTTTTCACCAGCAGGTTGGTTCTACATTGCCATTAATTGCCTATCAAGGCGCATGGATGCAAAAGCCGGGGTCTGAAAAGCCCGATCGTCACTGGTCAGTGCCTAGAGAACAGGTGTTGAGCTTGCTGGATTATTTTGAGCGACCAGACTTGCGATCGCTGCTCTCAGTTCACTTTTATATCAATGACGAGCTGTATGTGCGTGAGATCACTCCCGAAACCAAAGCTTATGCAGAGCGATCGGGCATTCAGCCGATTGCAGTCGGCGATCTGCGCTGCACACTCTCAACCGAGCCGACTAAAGTCTTAGCCCTCAGCGATAACATTGATTTGATTGACCAGTTGCTCGGCTCACTTCAAACCCAATATACGCCCGCCGAACTCTATCTGACAAAATCGGTTGCCACATTCTTTGAAGCGACTAACCCTGCGGCAAATAAAGGCGCAGCCGTCCGCTATCTTGCCGAGGAGGTGCTGGGGCTGAAAGCAGACAACGTGATGGCGATCGGCGACAATTTCAACGATGTAGAAATGCTTGAATATGCTGGAGTCGGGGTTGCAATGGGCAACGGGCCCGAAGCGGTGCAGGCGATCGCTCAGTGGGTGGCTCCTGGTGTAGAGCTTGATGGAGCCGCCGCCGCGATCGAGGAGTTTGTGCTTTAGCGCTGATTGGCGAATCTATGACCCTTAAAATCAGAAAGAGCGCCGACGACTGACCGTGTTTCGTCTCGGCACTCTTGCTGGTTCGCTCCTCACACTTCAACAATTTAGCCGAGATGTCTGAGTTTGTCATCCTATTACTACATAAGAATAAGTTATGGCGCTCTCATGACATTCCTATGTCGTTTTAAAGATCAAGCGGTGCCTTGGCGTTTAACCCGACTTCAAGCAAGTGCCTCAATAACCGCTGAGTTGCCATTACTAAACCTAGTCTGCTCTGAGAGCGCTGTAGAGACGAGGGTGACGCTAACTCAAAGATTTGACAAGCTCTATAAAAGGTTTGAAAGGCGTGACTGAGGGCAAGTGCAGATTTTAGACACGATCGCGGGTTTGTCAACAGATGAGATTCATCGACGATCGTCACCAGTTGAGAAATTAATGCCCGTTCTGCTGGGTGTGTGAGACACAACTGTCCTTGAGCCGTTAACCAGGGAATCGGATCAGGCGTAAGAATCATCCAGGGATTGCCTAGAGCGTCAATCTCTAAGCGATTCAAAGTCATGACTGAATCATGGGCAAGACGCAGCAGCGAACAGCAGCGAGCATGGCTATGTTGACAGACAAACAATGGTTCGCTATTTTCTAAGGCTTGGACAAATGGCTTCTTCAGTGAAGTCAAGAGCGGGATTGACTCGCTTGAATGGGCTTGCAATGACGGCTTCATTAGGCACTGCAACCAAACTGACAAGCCGCGATCGCCCAACTCGAACTGAAGCAAGCCTGGAGAAAATACCTTACCCGTGAAATCACTGAGAATAGATTCAGCAGCTTTCGGCTCGTCTTGACAAAAATTTACGTTTTTTTGCTGAAACTGATCTAAAATTTGATACGCCAGCTCTAAAGAATTTCTCCGTAACACTGAGGAAAGCTTGAGGGCGATCGCAGACTGATAAACAATCGTAAACGGGCTATTTCTCACCCGTTTGGGTGGAGTCGATTTCAATAAAAGGTTGATTTTAGACCATTCAAAATCATTCTCGCTCACAATCGTAGATACTTTTTTTACAGCAACATCTGTCTGAAGGTAGATTACTTCACAAAGTTTGACCAGTAACAATGTGCGAAGCGTTGGATAAGTAATCTCAGGTAAGTTACAATTCATGGTATTTACGGTTAATGCTTTGAGATGAGATTTGTTGCGGTTGAAAATCCTCAAGTTTTGCTAGTGGTATTTACTTAATCGTAAATATAATTATTGAGACTTTGCGAATCAGGAGGTTGGGTTTCTGTTTATGAACACGTCAGTGAAAAGGCTAAGAAGACGGTTAAAAGTATGTGAATTTCTCCTACCCTGTCTCCATCCTGGTTTGCTTGAGGGTTGAGTCAATGTTCCGGTTTCGCTGACTACTCAGCACTTGTCAAAGTCCTTGCATTGTTCTCCAACTAAACTTATGTACTCAGTATCTCCCCAACAAAATTCTGAAGCGTCGCGCCCCTTTTTAACCTGGCAACGAATTATTGATTGGGCACAAGAACACTACCGGGTGCGCTCTTTCAACAAAGATGAAAAAATTCCCACCCGTCCAGGGTTACTTTACCTGGTTCAAAAAGGTGCCGTTCGATTAGTTGGTACTGCCCAAGTTAACGCAACCAGTCCCACACGGCTAGCTCGCATCAGCCCAGAAGAAGCCTTTTTGGGCTTTGTGGGCACAGGTCAGCCTTTTGAAATTGTGGCACAGTCTCCGTTTACCTTACAGAGCTATGCTCACGTCGATCAAACCTCAGTCGTGTGGATGTATTGGAATGATTTAGACAACTGGCCTCACTTCCGCCGCGAAGTCTTAGATGCATTCCGCTATCAGCACCAGCGTAAACTCCTTTGGTTAAGCACTCTGGGGCAGCGCCGCACGATCGATCGTCTCCTGGGCTTTCTCACCTTGCTGATCGAAGAGTATGGTGAGCCAACCGACGAAGGCTATTGTTTACCCTTTCCGCTCACCCACGCTCAGATTGGGAGTGCGATCGGGTCTACGCGAGTTACGGTGACTCGCCTGATGGGCAAACTCCGTCAAAAAGGCATGATTCGCACTCAAGGCGATAATTTGCTCTGCTTGCCTACTGACTCGGTTTTAACCACTGGGAATGCTTAGAAGAAGGGCGGCACGGCACTGCCATGCCCCTACGGGAATTTATGATTGAACGAAGAAGGCAGGAGGTAAATGAATACTTCCTGCCTTCTTTGTTGGGGATTTTGTTAAGGTTTAGCGAATGGCTGGTGCCTGAACGGGTTCGCTGAAAGAGTTGATCGCGACAGGTTTTTGGCTTTGCTGAAGCGCCAGTGTGGGCACCTGATCTCGAAGCCGAGCGGTTAATTGTATCGTTTTAGAATCGTAGATCTGAGTTAATAGCTTAGGGTATAAGCCGATTCCGATAATAGGAATCAGCAAACTAGCGATGATGAAAACCTCACGCGGCTCTGCATCGACTAAAACTTCGTGGGAAGTCAGTTCTTTGTTTTCAGGTCCGTAGAAAATTTCTCGCAGCATCGAGAGCAGATAAATCGGGGTTAGAATCACGCCGATCGCCGCCAAACACACAATGATGACGCGGAAGGGGAGGCTATAAGCATCACTGGTTGCGAAGCCTACAAACACCATTAATTCAG
This sequence comes from Phormidesmis sp., assembly GCA_043772715.1. GTDB lineage: Bacteria > Cyanobacteriota > Cyanobacteriia > Leptolyngbyales > Leptolyngbyaceae > Phormidesmis_A. The sequence continues at coordinate 6,366 of JAYVFW010000204.1, forward strand.
CTACAAATCCGCTCATTCCTGGCAGTGCTAAGGATGCGAGAGAACAGACCGTAAACATTGAGAAGATTTTGGGCATTTGTTTACCGACTCCGCCCATTTCGTCCAGCATTAGGGTGTGAGTGCGATCGTAAGTCGCGCCGACTAAGAAGAATAAACTCGCTCCAATCAAGCCATGAGAAACCATTTGCAGCACTGCACCGCTCAAGCCTAAATCGGTAAATGAAGCGATCCCAATCAGCACAAATCCCATGTGAGAGATTGAAGAGTAGGCAATTTTACGCTTCAGATTGCGTTGAGCAAAAGAGGTTAGTGCGGCATAAATAATGTTCACAACGCCTAAAACCACCAGGGCTGGGGCAAAGGTTGCATGAGCCGCTGGGAGCATTTCGGCATTCATCCGAATCAGGGCATAGCCCCCCATTTTAAGCAAAATCCCTGCCAACAACATATGAACGGGTGCCGTTGCCTCTCCATGAGCATCAGGAAGCCAAGTGTGTAGGGGAATGATCGGCAACTTGACCGCATAGGCAATTAGAAATGCAGCGTAGATCCAAAGCTGGAAATTTAAAGGATAGTCTTTTGCGGCAAGCGATCGAAAGTCAAACGTCACATCTCCGCCATAAAATGCCATTGCCAGTCCAGCAACTAAAATAAACAGCGATCCCCCCGCTGTGTAGAGAATAAATTTGGTTGCAGCATAGAGCCGTTTTTTCCCGCCCCAAATTGACAACAAAAAGTAGATCGGAACTAATTCCAATTCCCATGACAGGAAGAACAGCAGCATATCTTGCACCGCGAACACAGCAATCTGTCCGCCATACATGACTAGCATCAAAAAGTAGAACAGCTTTGACTTAAAAGTCACGGGCCAAGCCGCCAAAATTGCCAGCGTTGTGATAAACCCCGTCAAAATAATCAGAGGCATTGATAAACCGTCTGCGCCGACCGACCAGTTTAAATCGAGTGGCGGCACCCAGGGGTAGCTCTCAACAAGCTGCAAATCAGGGTTAGAAAAATCGTATTGGGTGTAGAACGCATAGACGATCAGGGCAAAGTCGAGCAACCCTACCGCTAAGGCGTACCAGCGAACGGTTTTGCCGTCTTTGTCTGGAATGATCGGAATCAAGAGAGAGGCTGCGATCGGAAACAAAATGATCGTAGTCAGCCAGGGAAAATCTGCCGTTAGCATTCTAGTTTTTAAGGTTTAGTGATGACTGGTTCAAGAATTTCGCTAATTGTTCTTTGATATAGGTTGAGGGATCAGCGATCGATAACGGTTCGCCGATCCCTCAATCCGTCTTTAAGCTACGCCAGAGAAGATGACCAAACCCAGCACCGCGACGAAAATAATCAAGGCATAAAATTGAGCGCGACCGCTTTCAAGATACTTTAGACCTTCACCCGTGAATAGTGTCGCCAGACCTGCCAGGTTGACGACTCCATCCACCACCTTAGAATCGACTTCTAAAACTTGGCGGGCTAATCGGCGGCTACCCTTGACAAAGAATTCGTTGTAGATCTCATCGACATACCACTTGTTCTTTGAGAGCTGATAGAAAAAGGGAATTTTTGCCGCGATCGCATCGGGATCAATCTTGTGCCGCAAGTACATCAGCGTGGCGATCGAGATCCCAATCAACGAAATGCCGACTGAGCTACCCGCCATTACATAAAACTCAGACAGAGTTTCTTGTCCGGCTTCTGCGGCAAGCTGCACTGACTCATTCGGTGCGTGAATAAACGCCTCAAAATAATTGTGAAATGGAGTGCCAACCAAACCAATCAAGGTTGAAGGCACTGCCAAAATCAGCAGCGGCAGCGTCATGGTCAGGGGTGATTCGTGCGGGTCATGACTGTGATGATCCTCAGTGTGACCCTCCTCCTCGTGGGCAGATTCCATTGTCAACTCTCTAGGGTCCATCGCTCCCGGACCGAATGCCAACCCCATTGCCTGAAGCTGCTCGTTGCGAATCGTCTGTTTAACGGCGGCATCATTACCCCGAAACTTGCCTTCAAAGGTCATGAAGTACATTCGGAACATATAAAAGGCAGTGATTCCAGCCGTTAGATAGCCAATCAGCCAAAGCACTGGGTTTGCGGCGAATGTGGCTCCTAAAACCTCGTCTTTAGACCAAAAGCCTGCAAACGGCGGAATTCCAGAAATTGCCAGAGTTCCCACTAAAAAGGTTAGAGAGGTGATCGGCATATACTTTCGCAATCCGCCCATCATTCTCATATCTTGGGCGTAAGCAGCATCATGACCCACAGCGCTTTCCATGCCGTGAATCACAGAGCCGGAACCCAAAAACAGCATGGCTTTGAAGTAAGCGTGAGTCATCAGGTGAAATAGACCCGCACTGTAAGCGCCCACGCCCATTGCCATCACCATATAGCCCAGTTGGGACATGGTGGAATATGCCAAGCCTTTCTTGATGTCATTTTGGGTAATGGCGATCGAGGCTCCTAAAAATGCCGTAAATGCTCCCGTCCAGGCAATCACCGTCATTGAAGACGGAATGCCTTCAAACATGGGAAACATTCGAGCAATCAGAAAGACTCCAGCCGCCACCATCGTTGCTGCGTGAATCAGAGCCGAAATGGGAGTCGGACCTTCCATCGCGTCGGGAAGCCAGACGTGTAGAGGAAACTGCGCCGATTTTGCGACCGGACCCAGAAAGACCAAAATTGCGAGTAGGGCGGCGATCGCGCCAGGAATTGCCCCCGATGCCACCAAATCTTGGAGCCGCGTTCCGACTACATCAAAATCAAAGCTGCGGGTTGCCCAATAGAGTCCCAAAATGCCGAGCAGAAGCCCAAAGTCACCGACTCGGTTTGTGACAAACGCTTTTTGACAGGCATCTGCTGCTGCCTTGCGGTTAAACCAGAAGCCAATCAGCAAATAAGAACACATTCCCACCAGTTCCCAGAAGATGTAAACCTGCACCAGATTGGGACTGATCACCAACCCTAGCATTGAGGAACTGAATAGGCTCAGATACGCATAAAAACGAACATAACCGGGGTCATGCGCCATATAGCCATCGGTGTAGACCATCACCAAAAACGCTACAGTCGTCACGATCACGAGCATTAGCGATGCCAAGGGGTCAATCACATAACCCATTGACAAATGAAAATCTCCGGCGGCTGCCCACTCAAACATCTGAGTGTAGGGTTCATGTCCGCGGAGTTGGCTCCAAAACAAGGCAAAAGAGAGGGTCATCGCGGCACCCAAAAGCGACACGATGAAAATAGAGTTTGCCTGTCGGAGACGGTTGGTGTCTTTGTTAAATGAGATCAGCCCAAGACCAACAATCATCGCGCCTGCTAGAGGCAAGGCGGGAATTAGCCAGGCATACTGATAAATCGGTTCCATCACTCACGCCTAGTTTAAGGTTCTTTACTATCCAGGGTAGTCAATTTAGGAGAACATGATAAACCCTTCGCCCAAACTTGTAAGGCTAGGTCATGACTCAAGCATCTACGGGATAGTATTTCCAATTTGTTTATAGACACATCTATAGGAAGACAGGCAAAAGAGTCGGGTTGTCTTAAGAATCTAGAGCGAATTGAACAGAAAAATCTCTGCCGATCGTCGCGGAGTTCCCATAAAAGAGAAGGGAGATCACCCACGATCTCCCTTCTCTTTAAAAAATAATCATCCAATCGACTTAAGTATTAGCTTGTGTCGGAATGACCTCCTGAAGGACGGTTCGCAACTCTTCACGGTTTTGATAGCTGTCAAGCCGATGCAAAAGCTTACCTCCCTGAAACAACAACACAGTTGGCAGGGTGGTAATTCTATAGCTGCTGGCTAATTTTAGATTCTCATCTGCATTGATCCCGATGAGCTTGACCTGCCCACCCGAATCCGATCGCAGTTTTGTTAACGCAGGCTCAATCAAACGACACAGACTGCACCAGGGTGCCCAAAAATGAACAAGGACAGGCGACGAGGATTCCAGAACTTCCTCTACAAACGTCTGTTCACCAATGACAGATCGCATCATTGTTTAATTAAATAGGTGTTTACTATTGCTTTGAGATCAATCCTACCAGGCTACACGGCTAGTTGCATCAATTAAAGTTGGGTGCGCCCACCAAAGTAGAAAAATAAATGCGGTGACTCCTAAATAAGAAGGGCGAAAAAATTCCTTCCCCTCAAAAGTTTGACGTTTTTGCAGAATTGCCAAGAAAGGAATCGTTGATGTCCGTTCTTTTACCGCTTCAAAGGCATCACCATAACGAAGCTGCAATCGCCGATCGCCGTGCCAAACCCCAAATAAATGATGCAGGATTAGCCCGATCGAAGTCACGAGTGTAAAAGTCGTGCCCAACCATAGGGTATGAGCAATACACCAAATCACTTGCCCGACCATTTGGGGATGTCGAGTCACGCGAATGATTCCCGACTCATAAAGATGGACTGCGGGCTTTTGAATGGCGGCAATTTCTAAAAGGTTAAACGTCGCCGGATAGAGAAAAAAGAATGAGATCGCAGACAGAACCCAGACGATCGCTTCGACCCCCGGAACGCCTTTCACATCCCAGAGCGTTAACCCGTCATAGCGATGATTAAAGAAGTAGATAATCATGGGAACGGCGATGCCCAGGCTAACCACAGCAAACACCACTCGATAGAGGCGGGCACCGATGCGTTTTTCAGCCCAGGGACGCAACGCTGCTAGACCACTGTGGGCGATCGCAAACCCAGCTAGCAGCCCAAAGATAATAAAGTGGCTAGGAGTCAGCCAGTCGTAGAACATGGAAAAGGCAATAGAAACTAGGGTGAATACTAGCTTACAGGCTATTTATCCTATAGAGACTTTCTGGCTCTAAAGAATCTGGCTTGCAAGCCTGTCCCCTGCTCTTGTAATCAGAATTGGGAGTCTCTTCAGATGTGAAGGGAGTTTCAACGGGAAATATCTCTACTGCACAAATCTTAGCGATGCGACGAGCATACTTCACGAAGAGGACTATCATATTTTTTGTACTTTCAGGGAAAAACTGAATATGAACAGTAGGTCTGAGGAAAGAACTGATGAGATTGTCAGTCACATGATCCAGTATTTAGAATCTGTTCTAGAGAAGCCCCACTCAATATTTGGGGAGCTACCCATTTGCCCTTTCGCTAAAAGAGCTAGGCTCCAAAACAAAATCCTCTATCAAGTGCTGCCGCTTCGAGCCGTTGAACTAGCGCTGAATGCTGAACTGATGCACGCAATTGAAGAATTTTATACAAGAAATTGCTATGAAGTAATGCTGGTCATCTCTCCAGACGTTACAGCGTTGAGCGTTAATCAGGTGGCTCAGTTGGTTGCAAATCTCAATGAGAGGCTTGCTCCCTTAAAGTTAGTGGTGTTTGGCGGGCATCCTGCGGATGACTTCAACATTCAGGGAGTTCGGACGCGGCAAGAACCTTACATCAATTTAACGGTGCAGCCAATTGAACGGCTGAGAGCTGCCTCCAAGCAGTTAGAAGAAACAAAATACTACCAGAACTGGTCTTTAGAAAATCTACAGCACATTGGGTTTGAGAATCGAGCTTAAGGTTTCCTAGTCGCGTTTTGAATAGGTGGATCACGCTGGAGGCAGAACTTGAAAACTGCGTCAATCTTGAAGGCGCGATCGAGTCCACCTAAAAATGATCGCGATCGCCCATCCATTAGGGCAACGCCCGCAATTCCTGGTAAATTCAGGAAGTATCTGATTTCCTCCTGTTTTCAAAAATTCTTCACGTTACGTTTCTGTACGATCTGGGTCACAGCTTGCATTTAAGGAGATTCTATAAATCGTAACGGTCTGTGCCGTGTCTTGCCTCCACGTTCTCTTGAGAGGTTGCTCTCTAATCGTTTGCTTTACTGAGCTAATTTTTGCTTGCAGCTCTTACACATTTTAGGTTTAGCCGTATGTCTGACCTTCCGTTTACTTTGGATCAGTTACGCATTCTTAAAGCGATCTCCAGCGAAGGAAGCTTTAAGCGGGCGGCTGATAGCCTCTACGTTTCGCAGCCCGCCGTGAGCTTACAAGTTCAAAATCTAGAACGACAGCTAGATGTGCCGTTGTTTGATCGGGGCGGACGACGAGCTCAATTGACCGAAGCCGGACATCTGCTCCTCAATTATGGAGAGAAGATTCTCACCCTTTGTCAAGAAACGTGTCGAGCGTTAGAAGACTTGCAAAACCTCCAGGGCGGCTCTTTGATCGTCGGCGCAAGTCAAACGACCGGAACCTATCTGCTGCCGCGCATGATTGGGATGTTTCGGCAAAAATATCCCGATGTGGCAGTGCAGTTGCATGTGCACTCGACGAGGCGCACCTCTTGGAGCGTGGCAAACGGTCAGATTGATCTGGCAATCATCGGCGGCGAGATTTCTCCCGAACTGCAAGATTCCTTAGAGATTATTCCTTACGCTGAAGATGAACTTGCCCTGATTCTACCCACGTTGCATCCGTTAGCGCGGACTGAAGTGATTCAAAAAGATGATTTATATCGGCTGCAATTCATCGCGCTCGATTCTCAATCAACGATTCGTAAGGTGATCGATCAGGTGCTGACTCGCTGTGGAATTGAAACTCGCCGTCTCAAAATTGAGATGGAACTGAACTCGATCGAAGCCATCAAAAATGCAGTACAAGCAGGGCTGGGCGCGTCTTTCGTGTCAGTTTCAGCGATCGAGAAAGAGCTGCAAATGGGAATGCTGCATCGGGCAAAAATCAACGATGTGGTGGTAAAACGAATGCTGTCGGTGATCATTAACCCCAATCGCTATCGATCGAAGGCAGCCGAGGCGTTTTGTCGAGAGATCTTGCCTCGCTTCACCAATCAGCCCGTGAGCTTTGAGCGCAAACAGGCACCCAACCACGTCGAGCCACAAAATTTGAGAGCGCTGCTGCATGCGTCAAACAATCATCGCGTCACCCCCGAAGTTGAGTAGGAATCTCGAAAAATATCCTGAGTCGGTGATCATTAAGCTAATTTAGAGATTAAATGCCACTCGATCGTATGTATGCAGCTTTATTGCACCCGTCCGGGTTGCTCAAGACCAACTAACTTCTTCACTGATCTAGATAACCTCACCACGCTAAAAACGATCAAGCAGAAATTTTGTACAAACTGCGGGATGTCGTTAATTTTAGCTGACCGCTATTTGCCGACAAAACTGCTGGGTCAAGGCGGGTTTGGAGCCGCTTTTTTAGCTCGCGATCGTTACACTCCTGGTTTGCGGCAGTGTGTGGTGAAACAGTTTCAGCCGTCGGGTCGGCTCACGCCTGATCAGTTGCAGATGGCTCAAGATCTGTTTGAGCGCGAGGCAGAGGCGCTCGAACAGTTAGGCAGGCAGCATTCCCAAATTCCCGATTTGTTTGCCTTTTTTGAGCTGTCGATGCCTAGCTCTCATCAAGCGACAGAAGACAAATTCTTTTATCTCGTTCAAGAATTTATTGACGGAGAGACGCTAGAAGAAAGGCTAATCCGTCAGGGCAAGTTTTCTGAGTCAGACGTGCTAGACGTGCTGAAAGAAGCGCTCAAGATTCTGCAATTTGTGCATGAAAACGGTTCGATTCATCGGGATATCAAGCCTTCTAATATCATGTGGAATTTGAATGGACGGCTTTATCTACTCGATTTTGGGGCGGTGAAATATGCCACCAAAGCTGCGGGCGGATCGAAAGTCTCCACAAGCATCTATTCGTTAGGGTTTGCTCCCCCAGAGCAGGTTTCGGGCGATGAAGTCTATCCGTCTACCGATTTGTATGCGCTGGCTGTCACCTGCATTGTGCTATTGACCGGAAAGCAGCCTCCAGAGTTATTCAACGCCTACAACAATTCTTGGAAGTGGCAGAACTATGTGCAGACGAGCCAGCCCCTAGCCGATGCGATCGACAAAATGCTGCTGCCAATGCCCGATCAACGATTTCAGTCTGCTACAGACGTGTTGGAGGCTCTCGTCGTTTGTCTGACCCAGTCCCAGCCAGCGCCCAGCAGCAATCCGTCTCCGCCTGTCCCAGTTTCAAGTCCGCGACCGATTCGTCAAAGGTCAACGGTGCAGCCCTTCTCTACTTTGGAGCTGTTAGGCAGTGCGGCGTTTACAGGCTGTGAGGGAGCATTGTTAGCGATCGCCCTGTTCAGCCTACCGATTCCCTCTCCGATCAACGCAGGGCTTTGGCTCGTAATTGCCTTGGGGTTGGTCGTGGCTCAGTCTCGCCGTCTGATCGAGAGAGTTGACTTGGTGATTTTGGCAGGCATCACGTTTGCTGTGATTGGATTTCTTCCAGCACTTCATGCAGTGGTTGCAGGGCTGTCTCTGGGAAGTGGATTCTTAGCGGTTGCAGTTCTGGCAGGTTTTGGGGCACTGGGCGCGATCGCCATTACAGCTCTGTTTCGTCTGATCTACAAACTACTGGCTAGAATTTTTTAGACCTATAGACTTCTTCCATCCATGTTTCAAACATCCTCTTAAATCCCGTAGAGAGCTTTGAGAAATTTATGCATA
>JAYVFW010000205.1:0-4784 GCA_043772715.1 Phormidesmis sp.
GAAAAAACTCGTGGGTGAGGGGTTTATTCAGCACAATATTGTGCGTCAAAGTCGATCAAATCAGCAAATCGAGCTAGTGCCTGGTAAAGCAGCATGGGAGATTATTCAGCAGTTTGGTCCAGAAGCTGCTTATGTACTCCTGATTTTCTCTTCGTATGCTACTGATTCAGAAAAGCCTTGGGAGCAGCAAATCCGGCTAAAGGGAACCGATTTGATTCGTTTGTTTGGGTGGAACAAGCGAACAGATATCACATTGGGTCAGAAGCTAAAAAAGATTAGTAATCTAGTTGAATTAGTCTGTAGCTTATCTGTGTTGATTAATAACATCAATGTTGGTGCTAACCGCTACAACGTTGCCAGAGGTGCAATGTGGCTGCTCGAAGAATTGGAGTATTCTGGGCAACTTGCGCTGACGGTGGATGTCAAACAGCCCAGTGCTTTGAGCTATGAGGCAGGTGATCCGGACGAGTTGTACATCAAGGTACGCCCCGGAAGCTGGACAGAGAAATTTCTAGACGGTAGAGATCTCAATGGAAAAACTGCCCTTTGCCAGTATGGGTATTTAGCCAAGAGTACGTTACAAATCAACCCATATCGGCAGCGTTTAGCGTCTAAGCTGTCAATCTTTTTAACCATTATGAGCCGTATTCGACAAGATGGGCGCTATGAGGTTGGAACATTGTTAGAACGCTTGGAACCAAAAGAGTTAATGACAACGGTTCAGCAAAGCAAGCAACGGAGAAATGCATTAATCACCCAATGGGATAGCGCTTTGTTAACGCTACATGACTTGGGTTGGCAAATTGAGTTTGCTGATGATAGCTATCCGGAGTGCATTCGACCAGAATGGAGTTTGGCAAGTGCGCCTGAACAATTGGGAACACGCCCCCGCAACTGGTTGGCGCTGTGGCTAAAAGCGATCGTGATTATTAAACCCACTGCTCTTATTCAAGAGAAATTAGGCTCTGTCCGAGGTTCTAATGCTCAACGTAACCCAGACTTACCTGTTGTCATAGAAGAATCATTTCAGCGATTGCAGGCGCTGACTGGAGCAGAACTCGCGATCGAGCTTGATACTAAAGGGTGGTCTAAGGCAAAACTGGCGAAAGATTTAGGGGTTGATCGATCGCTGATCACGCGATGGGTTAAGGGCGAGCGGGTCATTCAACCAAAGCACCAGGCACGAATTCGAGTTCTGCTGGAATTGTAGTTCTTTGCATGAGTGCAGTTTTAGGGTGCATAGAACCTAAAAACTCGAGTGAATCATTATTAATGCACCCTAAAACTCTAGACTTGAGACTTTTTAGGGGGAATGCTTTCAGTCACATCAGTATTTTTGAATCACTTGCACCCTAAACCTAAGCTCAGTTCATGCCTCGAAAAAGTCCTAAGCAAGACATTCCTACGGTAGAAAGTGTTCTCCAAGGATGCTATACCCTCAGCCTGGGCGACATGATTTATTTGCGTGAGGCATTGGACGTATTGATTATTGAAGAGCGACAAAGATTAGAGGCAGAACCTGACGAGTGGGAGACGAAGCGCGAAGAAAAAATACCTCGGACAGGGGCGCATGGCTCTAGAGGCAGTATTGAATTGAAGATGATTAATAATTGCGGACCCTACGCTTATCTGCGCTTTCGATCGGGTGACACTCACCACTCTTTCTACTTGGGTAAGGCGAAGATTAGATGAAATCTTTAGGTTCAAATTTAGGGTACGTGCTATGGAAAAGCCCCGTACTTGTAGGCTTTATGCACCCTAAAAAATAACAGGAAGAGCAAGACACTTCTTTTAGTTACCAAAGCTGTTAAACTAGGAGTCTAACAGCGCCTCCAGATCTTTGAGCAGCCGCTCCGCCTTGGTGCGAGATCGTCCATTTAGAGGTGCTTTTGATAGACGTTGTAAAACAGTTTTGATACGGCTTGAAAACTCCACCTCATCAGCTTGAGCCGCTATTTTCGGATCATGTTGTTCACGCCAATTTTTAACCGCTTCCGAAATCTGATCCCGCGACCAATCTTCTGCGATCGCTTGCTTGAGCAATTTGTCTCGTGTCTTATCATCGGTGATTCGGGAGAACAGCCGAGCTTTTGAGCCTTCTAGGTGTCCTTGAATGATTGCACTCTGAATCGATTTGGGTAACTTCAGCAGAGGTAAAAAATTAACTCGAAATCCTTCAGGGCTATAGCGTCCTAATCGCTCAAATTTGCGATCGATGATTGACCAGTAAGTTTCAAGCTGATCTAGAGGGATTGAGGCGAGGGTGCTGTCTATCCGAGGAGCGCGATGCGTGCCGTCGGGTTGACGATTGCGCGAGTTCCAGCTAAATAAGGCAATGGTTTGCTCACGGGAGAGTGATAACTCAAGCTCTAGCGATCGTAGAATTCCGTGAACGGTTTCTAGATCATTAAAGTCTCGTCGCTTCAGGTTTTCTTCAAGCTCAAGATCCAGCGCTTCCCCTTCATCGACTTCAAACACTAAAGCATCAACCCATTCAATATCCGCCTGTTGCGCTGCCAGGTAGCGAGTTCCGCCAGCGATCAGCTTGTACTGACCGTTTTGAATGGGACGCACCCAGAGAACGCCTCGAAAGCCAGATTTGCGGAACGTTTCAACAAAAGAACGAATCAGCACTTCGTCGTGGGATTGCCGGACTCGATCGCTAACTTCGATCTCTGAAAGTCGCACTCGCACAACCGTTTCGCTGCTGTTTTGCTCAGTTTTTGGAGCAGGCAGATTATCGAGATCTGCTGTGGGCATCATTGAGCCAATATTTTGTAGGGCTGCTGCAAGCCGATTAGCCATTGAGAATCTCCTCTAGCAATTGCTGAATATCCGACCAAGCCTTTTCTGCTGTCTTGCCTCGGAGTTGACCGACAGCTACACCCTGACCAAACGCTTCATCATAGATCGCGTAATCCCGAATTACAGATTCAAAAACTGGAATGCTCTGCGCTCTCAGCCCTGTCTTAAAGCTCGAAAGGGTTTCTTCACGATTGTTTGGATGAACCCGATTTAGAACAACTCGATGCTTTTTGCTGCCAACAGAGTTCAAGAGTTTTACCATAGAGCCTGTCACGCGAAGTTCGTCTTGCTTGGTTGAACTGGGGATCAGAATTAAGGTCGATCGCTGCACAATTTCTTCGAGGTCAACGGGTTCGGGTCGGGCTTTGGTGTCTACAAAAAAGTGGCAGCAGGTTCCAGTTTGCCCGACTGAAGCGGTCTCGCTCATGACGCGCAGTGGAACGGCTTCGCTGTAGACAATCGATCGCGCTCCAACGAGGGTGCTGCGGTTTGGGTCTCCGTCGATTAGAATTGTTTCGACTCCGCGCTGAGCCAGAGCATAGGAAAGATTGACAGCGATCGTAGTTTTTCCAACACCGCCTTTTTGATTCAAGATCGAAATCAAGAGCGGCTTAATTGTGGTTTGGGAAGGGGATGATTTAGGTGAAGTCTTAGTTTTCCTATTAGACGTGGTTACGACAGGCATACAGTTAATTAGAGAACGTCTGATTGAGGAACGTCAATTCTCGGACTTTACGGCTGGGCTACGTTTCTAGGCTACACTTTGCTCTTTGCCGTCAGGTTCTTTGGTTTCCAGGAGGCAGGTATCGTTAAAATCTGCTTCAAGAGTAGATGATACTCGTAAAGTGTAGAATGCGATCGGGTTGCTCACGACTTCTTGCAAATTTAGAAGCGTGAATACCGGTATTCGTACTTTGATGCTTTGTGTTAATAATTTGTATTTGCTCCAAACTCTAGAAGCGTGAATACTGGTATTCGCACTTTTGGAATGAATGTTTTTAAGTCATGTTTACCGAAATGAGGTAAAGTCGGTCGTTGAAGATCGGGAGAGAGTGGTTAATACCTCTGGCTTAATCTTCAGCCTCTCAAATCCAATATAAATTTGCTCAAGCTTAATGGCTGTCAAAAAGATCAAACTCCATAGCTTACTATAGGCAATCTGCGACGAACTGCGGGGTGGAATAGATGCTTCTCAGTGTAAGGATTATGTCCTGACGCTGCTGTTTATGAAGTACCTCTTGGATTAAGCGTGCGAGAGATCCCTACGGCATGATTGTGGTGCCGGGAGCGGCTCGTTTGGCGACATGGTGAAGCTGGAGAGGGATAAGGAAATTGGCGACAAGCTCTACAGCTACGAGGGCGAAATTGAGTCCAAGCTAGGCGAACCGTTAAGTTGGGAACGCCTGATAGTAAAAGAGCGTCACGGATTGCTCTCTATCATACCGGAGCAATGGCAAACAGTGAAAGTGAACTTTCTTCCTTACGCTCATGGGCAGTGAAATCATTGGTTAAGTTCTATGCGGCGATCGCGGACAAGGTGGCTGAAGTCGGTCAGATAATCCAGTAGATTCAATACATATATGGTTAAGCTTTTCTCTAACTTGATGTAGTCTAAAGTAAATTATCTAACCTGATCGACTGTAGAAACTGAAAAGTTCTTCGGATGTTGAGCAGGTATTCGCTGATCATTTCAAGCGAATAAGCTTCTGGCAAGACTTTTTGGAACTTGCTAAGACGATACTGAGGCAATTGGAACCAGATAAAATTTTGAGTTAAAGGATCGACCCAGAATGCTTCACTTTGAATTTTTTCAATCGCTATATGTAGAGTTGACTGACCCAAGCTATCCCCAACGATTTTGAGCTTGAAATTATCTGCCACAATTTTCCAATCATGCTGATATTGCAGTCCATACTTTAACGTGTTGTTAACACTGCCGCCTGCAAACGTCCACCAAGTTGGCGTTCCCGTTGTTTTTG
>JAYVFW010000206.1:0-4770 GCA_043772715.1 Phormidesmis sp.
CTATGGAATGCAGTTGATGGTGCAGCAACTCGGCGGCGGGGTCGAAAAGTCCGATCGCGGTGAATATGGCAAAGCAAGTTTAGAAATCGACGACCCCACCGATCTGCTGACCAATGTCGAAGATAACACGACCATGTGGATGAGCCACGGCGATTCGGTGACTCACCTCCCGACTGGCTTTGAGCTGCTGGCGCACACAGCAAATACGCCTTGTGCGGCGATCGCTGACCACGATCGCAAGCTTTATGGGGTGCAGTTTCACCCCGAAGTGGTGCATTCGCGGGGCGGTCAGGCGTTGATTCGCAACTTTGTCTATCACATCTGCAATTGTGAACCCACCTGGACAACGGCAGCATTTGTCGAAGAGGCAATTCGAGAAATTCGGGCAAGAGTGGGCGATAAGCGCGTTTTGCTGGCGCTGTCAGGCGGGGTTGATTCTTCAACGCTGGCGTTTTTGCTGCACCGCGCGATCGGGGATCAGCTTACTTGTATGTTTATCGATCAGGGGTTTATGCGAAAGCTAGAACCAGAGCGGTTAGTTAAACTCTTTGCCGAGCAGTTTCACATCTCAGTTGAGTATGTCAACGCCCGCGATCGCTTTATCGACTCGGTTAAAGGCATCACCGATCCCGAAGAGAAACGCAAGCGGATTGGACACGAGTTTATCAGCGTGTTTGAGTCAGAATCGAAGCGGCTCGGACCGTTTGACTATCTCGCCCAGGGGACGCTTTACCCCGATGTGATCGAATCTGCCGACACCAATGTTGATCCCCAAACGGGTGAACGAGTTGCCGTCAAGATCAAGAGCCATCACAACGTGGGAGGGTTGCCAAAAGATCTGCGCTTTAAATTGGTTGAGCCACTCCGCAAACTGTTTAAAGACGAAGTGCGAAAAGTGGGACGATCGATCGGTCTCCCCGAAGAAATTGTCAACCGTCAGCCGTTCCCAGGCCCAGGTTTGGCAATCCGCATTTTGGGCGAAGTCACAAGCGAACGGCTTAACATTCTGCGCGATGCCGACTTAATTGTCCGTCAAGAAATCAATCGAGCGGGGATGTACAACGATCTCTGGCAAGCGTTTGCGGTGTTGTTGCCGATTCGCAGCGTCGGGGTAATGGGCGATCAGCGTACTTATGCTCATCCGATCGTGCTGCGCTTTGTCGCCAGTGAAGATGGCATGACGGCTGACTGGGCAAGGGTTCCCTATGATTTGTTAGAAACGATTTCTAACCGCATCGTCAATGAAGTGCGCGGAGTCAATCGCGTCGTTTATGACATCACCTCTAAACCACCGGGCACGATCGAATGGGAATAACTTGAACTATCACGAGAGGGCACGGCAATGCCATGCCCTCTCGTCTTTTCGGTCTGGGCATGGGGTGATTTGTGGAAAGCAGTCTAGCGCTCTGTGGAAAACTCAGTTTTTTAGCTGTGAACCGTAGCTAATCTGGTCAGATTTATAAGTAGGTGGCTCTACGTGAACCATCACTCTCACAGGGCTATATTTCTCGGCTAATCGAGCTTCTACTTCCTCCGTGATCTCGTGGGCGGTTAAAACGTCACGCGCTTCGACGATCAAATGCATCTCGATAAAAGCTTGCCGACCCACCACACCTCGCGATGCAATATCGTGACAGTTCAACACGCCGGGCACCTGCATCGCGACTTCATAAATCGCTTCCGGCGCGATCGCCATCTCATCCACCAGCGAAGGCAAGTTTTGCTTAAGCACCGACCAACCGCTTGAAAACACCAGCAGCGCCACTGGAAAAGACAATGCCACATCCATCCACTGCCAGTTAAACGCCCAGACGCTTACTAAACCTGCAAGAACGCTAATTGTCACCCAGACATCACTCATCGTGTGTTGAGCATCTGAAATCAAAATCGGGCTGCCCACTCGCTGCCCTTCATAGCGTTCGTAATAGGTGACGAAGATATTAACGCCCAACACGATTAGCAGCAGCCACAGCTCTCCGGCTGAGATG
Source organism: Phormidesmis sp. (assembly GCA_043772715.1). Classification (GTDB taxonomy): domain Bacteria; phylum Cyanobacteriota; class Cyanobacteriia; order Leptolyngbyales; family Leptolyngbyaceae; genus Phormidesmis_A. The sequence continues at coordinate 1,989 of JAYVFW010000206.1, forward strand.
CGAATGGGTTTGCCCGTGCCCATCAATCGCTCGATCGCGCCTTGCAAAATTTCAAAACAGGCAATGCCTAAAAAAGCGGCGATGCCCAGCGCACCCACGGCTTCAAATTTTTGGTGCCCATAGGGATGATCGCGATCGGGCAGCGGCGACGAAAACCGACTGGCAATGAGTCCCAAAATGTTGTTGGCGCTGTCGGTTAAACTGTGCAGCGCATCGGCTAACAAACTCAGCGAACCAGTCGCCACTCCGACAAATGCCTTGAGTCCTAAAACAAACAGATTCAGCAACAGGGTAATGATTAACACTCTGCGAACCGTTGGTCGATTATCTATTACCACAACTACCCACTTTGCTATTGAGCCGCTCTGTCGTTCAGTGTAGATCTCGCAGATTAAAAATACTCTAAAGTCTTGTTCGTTAAAGCTTTGAGCTTTCTACAACTCGCTTAAGCTGTTGATGATACTCTCAATTAGCAACTCAGATAAGCCGATAAGATTCGCTTTGTTGCAACAGATTTGAGCGATTCTTTTTGTGGATTTTTGTCATTTAGAAATTTAAGAAATGCGAGACAGCTCTGCGATCGTCAGTTAACTTTTCTGCCTAGTTTTTGATTCCTATTCCCACTCCCCGTAGGATGAGAGATTAGCCCCGTTCAAATAAGTTCTATGTCTTCTCAACTGACTCTTAATCTAATTGAAGGTTCTATCACTTTTAGCTTTAGCCCAGAAGCCGCTAGAGAATTAAAAGCGACCCTTGCAGAACTGATGGAGCGGCTAAAAATCACTGCCCACAAACCAACTCCTGGCGGCAAAGTTACGCCTCAAAAGCCAATAGAATATCGCTACACAGGCGACGTTTTTTTAGAGATCTTTTGCAATCCCAACATTTGGGCAACGCCCTTTGCTGCCAAAGTGCTAATTACCCTGAGAGACGATCGCATTCGCATCACCACCGAAGCCGAACTCAGCCGCGTCAATGACGATATCAGTCACTATCTAGAGCAAGTTGGCTGAAAATGTTAAAGACTATAGCCCTGAGCCGCATTAAAATCGAGGCAATCACTCTCATATTTATTTAAGCTATGAACTCTGATACCGTCCTTCGGCTATTGCAGAAGGGGTTCCGCGTCACGATCGGCGCAACGGCAACGCTGATAGAAGTGTTGCAAGACCCCCAAAGACGTGAGCAAAATCTATCAAAATTAAGGCTAGATCTAGATCAGCTAGCGCAAGAGTGGGCTGAGAAAGGGGAAGTCACCGAGCAAGAAGCTCGCAGTTTTGTAGACACCATCATTGCTCAACGTCGCAGTGTCAACGATCGGGCTGCTTCTGAAACCACCGTAACGACGATCGCCACTCCAGTTACGCCCCCTTCAACAGAAGTGCTCGAACTGCAAGAGTTGACTGCCCAACTTGCCGCGATTCGAGCCGAGTTAGCCCACCTACGAGAGCAAAAAGAACCCTAAGAATTACGATAGGACTTACGCGAACCTCGGAGGTTTTAACCAAAAATCAAGCATCGTGACCGACAGAGGGGCTTAAACCTCCGAGGTTTTGGTCAAAATGCGTAAGTCCTGGTTTAGATCCCCTCTGATTGTTGCAGAATGTAGTCTTTACGATCACGCGCTTGAGTCACGATCGCATTACATTACAGAAGTGGTATCGGGAATATAGTCTCAAATTCCATGCCCCGATGTTCTCTTTCATCCACCTTATGAGAATCAAACCTATGTTGTTTTCAAACTGGCGTAGAGGCATCGTTGCCTTAATGCTGTCTGTTGCTTTGCTGCTCACAGGCTGTCAGCCCAAAGCTCCCTCGCAATTTTCTCAGGCACAGCAAGACAGTAGCAAAAAAGGAGTCACTGCCGTTGCCAAAGATGCAACGCAAGGCAGCGAGTTTAACAAATTCTTCCCCCGCGCTGCCAATGGCTATGCCCGCACTTTTAGCCAAGAGAAAAAAGGATTTGCCGAAGCGAAACTAAACAAAGACGGCAAAAACGTCGCCATGCTATCGATCAATGACACGACAGGCATTCCTGGGTCTGCCCAAAAATATGCGGCAGCAACCGAAAAAATTGCGGGATATCCTGCCACCAATCTCGGCAATCAAACGGCTGTGTTAGTGGGCAAATATCAAGTCAAAGTCCAATCTCGTGATCCGTCATTTGATAAGACCGATCGCCAAGCTTGGCTGCAAAAGTTTGACCTTAAAGGGCTAGAAAAACTCAGCTAGTCATTGACAAACCTACATTACTCAGCAAGAATTTTTCATGAGCAAATCCATTTTTGAACTTGTCGATGCGCTTCCGACCGGAGGCACAACGGTGACCGCACTCAATGCCTTAGATTTTGTAATTCCAGGGCAATGGCAAAACTTGACGGGCTTCACCAACACGATTCGAGCCGTCACAGGCGAAACCGATGAAGCGATGATTCAAGCGATCGGAGAGCGAGCCGTTTATCTTTATAATGACGAGTCCCAAGGCTACCAGCGAGCGATGTGGCTCTATCAAACCGTCGATAATGCCGCAGGTGCTTTAGGTGCCGCCGCGATGGCAAACAAGATTGGTCAAGACATTTCGTTTTTAGGATTTTTGGGCAATCTCACCCCCAAACCTGAAAAAGTGCAGAGTCTCGATCTCTGCATCAAGCTGGTGGTCGAAGTGGTCGCATTCTGCCAAATTAACGGCATTCCCGGTGACAGCATTGGCGACTTTTTGGGCGCGTTGGGCGACTATAGCGGCGAATCGTTGATGCGGATGGCGGCACTGGTTTGCTTTGAC
>JAYVFW010000207.1:0-4769 GCA_043772715.1 Phormidesmis sp.
GATCGCATTGACCCGCGATCGCGACGCATCACCCGCATAACTCCCTAAATAGATTAATCGAGGTTGACCGCTGCGGGTTTCAAGTCCATAAAATGCGGCTTGCTGGGCATCGACGATCGCGGCTAAATTTGACAGCAGTGCGTTTGAGATCGTCGCCAGATTGCGCCGCCCTTGCAGCATTTGACTCACTTCTGCCACACTTGTTTTGAGCCAGGTTTGCTCCTCGTTTTTCTGGGTGCTTTCGCGCAAACGGGTGACCATGTGGTTGATCGTGCGCGATAGAACTCCGATTTCATCTTGGCGATCGGTGACAGGCAAACTCACCGCCAAGTCACCCTCCCCAATCTTTTCGGCAACTTTAGAAACGCCATCGAGCGGTTTAGAGATGTGCCGATTCAGCAAAACTCCTAATAATGTCAGCAGCGCCAGCGACAGCGGAACGCCATAAGTAATGCTCGCGATCGTATTTTGGGCGGCAGTCTCAGCAGCCTCGGTGCGTTGACGAAGTAAGTCTCGCTCCTTGACCTTCATTTGCCCGATCGTGCGCCGAATATCATCCATCAATTGTTTGCCACGATCGCTGCGAATGACTACAAGCGCCGCGTCAACCCCTTTGGTGCGCCGCAGGTCGATCGTTTCTTTTAGCTCGGCAAGTTTACTGTTAACTAATGGCTCTAGCGCTTCAATGTTTCGCTGCTGGTTGGGGTTGTCTGCGGTTAACTGTCGAACATCTCTAATCTTCTGCTCTAGTTTGTCGATCGCTGCTTGATAAGGCTCAAGATAGCGAGGTTCGCCTGTGAGAATGTAGCCGCGTTGCCCTGTTTCGGCATCTTTTGTTAGGGAGAGAATCTCTTCTAGCTCGCTCAACACCTGATACGTATGCGTTTCTTGACGGGCACTTTCAACAAGCTGATGAGTGCCTCGATAAGCAATAAACCCCACGACAGAAAAGATTGCTAAACCGAGGGCAAACCCTGAGCCAATTTTGGTGCCAATCTTTAAGCGGTTTAACATGAAGAGATTTTGTCGATATTTCTAAATCAAGGATAGCGAAGTTTGAAGACAGATTAATGAGTTGATCATTCTAATCGCTGAATGGCTCGATCGTTCTTTCTTAACTGGCGAAAATGGTGATCAGCAATGTCTACCCTAATGTGGATTTTGACCCTCGAATAGGACTTACGCAAACCTCGAAGGTTTTAAACCCAGAATCAAGCATTGTGACCGACAGAGTGGCTCAAACCTCCGAGGTTTTGGTCAAAATGCGTAAGTCCTGTTGAAGTATAAATTTCTTGGATCAAACTCGTTGGTATATCTCTATAGAGCAAAAACGCACAAGTCTTTCTCCAGGAAGAGGGATCTCGCACCCAAAGACAAGACAATCTAAATAGAAGTTTAGTGCTAGAAGTAGAGAAATTCGATGAATTACTGGTCTTCTCAGCGTAGGAATCCCTGCGTTTTGGTGGTTGATGATGTGATCGATAACTCTTACTTACTGCAAGTGCTTTTAGAGAGTGAAGGCTATCGAGTTGAAATTGCTGATAGCGGACGTGCCGCGATCGCCAAAATCAGCGCGTCTCCGCCTGATCTTGTCTTGCTAGATGTGATGATGCCAGAGATGAACGGCTTTGAAGTGGCGCAGCAGATTCGCCAAGATCAAAAACTTTCGTCGCTGCCGATTATTTTTGTGACGGGTCATGATCCCCTTCAGCTAGCGGCGCTTGAGACAGCGAAAGTTGATGGACTGATTCGGAAGCCGATCGACTTTGAAGAAGTGCTAACAAAAGTAGAATCAGCATTAACGATACGGAAACCAGTTCGGTAGAAATGAGTTAACTAATCAAGTTGAAAGATGTCTTTTGAGAGCGAACCTTTTAAGACTTTTGAACGCATCTACAACGACAAGTTGCTCTTCTGGACTCAATTTTTTGAGCAAATCCTGCACCCAATCTTCTTGCCGAATCTCTGAATAATCTTGCTGCATGGTCTGTGGACACATCTTTGTTTCAGATAGTGTGCTTGGCATTGGCTCAAATACTAATTTTGAGATTATCAAAACTGCGTCCCTAAATCATAAAGAAGAAATTAAAACTTATCAATAGTTTTCAAAAATTAGTGCGATCGCCGAATACGATTGCGGCGAATGGCAAAATCTGTCAGAGTAGTTGCCCAACGCATCCCCACCTCAATGGCAAAGCTCCGTGAAATTCATCTGCCCACGACTCTCAAAGACCACTTAGTCAAAGGGCATCCTTGGGTCTATCGAAATCACATTTCTGAAACGGTGCCTTTACCTTCAGGAAGCTGGGTGAAAGTCCGCTGTGGCGGCTGGACGGGTTATGGATTGTGGGATGCCAATGGCGCGATCGCCATCCGCATTTTCTCCGATCGTGATCTGCCCACGCCTCCCTGGTTTCGCCAGCAAATTCAAGCCGCCTGGGAGTTGCGATCGTCGCTCAGAGATCAAGGCTGCACTGCCTATCGCTGGTTGTTTGGTGAGGGTGATGGTCTACCAGGGTTAACCGTCGATTTATACGGCGACTTTGCGGTTGTGCAAACTTATATGCCGGGGGCAGAAGAGCTTTTAGATTGGCTCGTCAAGTCGCTGATCGCAATTAAACCACTTCAAGGCATCTCCCTGCGAACTCAACATGGCGATCGGGCTGACGGTGAGAGCAAGACTCAACTGCTGTGGGGCAAACCCGCTCCTCAAGACCTGATTGTGGAGGAACACGGCTTAAAGTTTCAGGTAAATTTGCACACGGGACAAAAGACCGGATTGTTTCTTGATCACCGCGAAAATCGGCGGTTTGTCGAAGGGCTGAGTCGCGATCGAGCCGTGCTAAATTGTTTCTCCTACACGGGCGCTTTTTCGCTCTATGCGCTGCGCGGTCATGCCCGTCACGTCACAAGTGTGGATATCGGCAAAGGGTTAGCAGAGTCGGCAGATAAAAATATTGCCCTCAATCATCTGGATGCGACCCGGCACCAATTTATCACTCAAGATTGCTTTGAGTTGTTAGATGGTTATGCTCAAGAAAAACGCAATTTCGACCTGATTATTCTCGACCCGCCCAGCTTTGCCAAGAGCAAGCAAAACCGCTATGCTGCTTTGCGCGGCTACACCAAACTTAATGCCCTAGCGCTGCGCTGTCTCGCTCCTAATGGGCTGCTGGTATCGGCAAGCTGCACGAGTCAGGTAAGCCCTGAAGCGTTTAAGGATATATTGGCGACCGCAGGTGCCTCAGCAGGGCGACGCATTCAGATTATTCATGAAGCAGGACACGCGATCGACCACCCCGTTCCAGCACAGTTTCCAGAAGGACGCTATCTCAAATTTGTGGTTGGGCGGGTTCGATAATCGGGCGATAGTAGGGCGATCGCTTCGAGTTACCCGCAAGGGGTAGCGTTTAAAATAGAATTTACGCTCCTCAACGGCTTGTCGAATTGCCTTCAAAAAGAAAACTTCGCCAACAAAGTAGCGCTGTAAACTACTGGATGGACATCATTGTGCCAAAGGTCTATCCAAGGAAGAGAACAGCAATGCCCTGGTTTGTGAAGATCGAAGAAGGAATTGTCGATAAAACTATCTTCGATCGCCATGTTGCCGCTCATAAAGCGTTTGTTAAAGCGTTGATCGACAACGGTCACGAAGCCCGCACTGGCTATTGGGCAAACTATGGGGGCGGAATGCTTCTGTTTAAAGCCGCCTCAATGGATCAAGCCAAAGCGATCGTCGCTCAAGATCCCCTCGTTCAAAATGGTTGTGTTGAATACCGACTTTATGAGTGGCGTGTGGTCGTCAAATAATGCTACTCTGGTAAGTGACTCGGATCTATGCGATCGCGACACCCAAATCTTGTCAGGACCGGAAGGTAGCAGCAATACGGGATGCTCACGATAGGCGTAGTCTCCGGGTCACTTTTTTTGGGACGGCAAACCTTGTCAGTCTTTTCGATTTCTTCGTTATCCTGGAAGAAATCGACGATATAGGAGCCTGAAGCAGATGGGTTTGGGAGATCTTGTTCAAAAAGCGGTTTATTTGGGCATTGGCGTTGCCTCTTACGCAGGTGAAAAAGCGGGCGAGAAGCTGGGCGAGCTGCGAGTGCAAGTGCAAAAATTGGCAGATGAAATGGTCGATCGCGGTGAGATGACGGCTGAAGAAGGTCGTCGGTTTGTCGATGAAATGGTGAACCGCGCTCAACAAAACCCCACCGTTGAGCCGACCACTAACAAGCCCACAGAGCCTCGCAAAATTGAGATTCTCGATGATGAAGAACCTACTACGTCACCTGCGCCCCCCAATAGCGTTGACGAAATGCGGCGGCAAGTAATGGATCTGCAAGAAGAACTGCGACGCTTAAAGCGTGACTAGATTTAACGTCAGTTCGATAGAAGTGGTTCACTCCGATTGTGAGGGAAGACCCCTAAAGGCACAAGATTCAGAGGAGGCTATATAAGGCATTCAGCAAGGATTAGATAATTTTGTGTATCTGCTCTATGACCCCAAACCCAAACCTTTAAAGCTGCTATCTGGTTCGAGTCAACTGCGGCTGACCTTAGAAGAGTTGCCAGAGGTGAAAGAGATTCCAATGTTAGAGCCTGTGTTGAGTGCGGCGATCGAGCCGCTCCAAACGTTTGTGGCAGATGTCGCGGTTAGTTAACATAGTGATACCAATTTAAAAAGCGAACAAGGCAGATCGAAGAGGATGCAGGGATGCAACCTAGACGGGGATGATGCTCCAAAAATTATCTGCCACCTACACCGT
>JAYVFW010000208.1:0-14769 GCA_043772715.1 Phormidesmis sp.
GTGGCAAAGTCATTGTCGCCACTGCGCCAGAAGAATTGCCGCTATTAGAAAATCTTTATCAACGAGGATTGCAAAACGGTCTAAAGGTTGAACGAATCACGGCGGAACAAGTGCAAGAAGTTGAGCCTCACGTTCGATCTTTAGCAGGGATTCGAGTAGCTTCGACGGGCATCGTCAGCTACAAGCAAGTCTGTCAAAAATATGCCGAGCTCGCGGCTTCTCAAGGAGCCGATTTGCGCCTCAACACGCGAGTCGAAACTTTGATCAAAACCAGCCAGGGGTATGATATTGCTACTACAAACGGTACGTTTAGGACTCGATTTGTGATTAACTGCGCGGGGCTGCACTGCGATCGAGTGGCTCAACTGACTCGCGCAAAACCGCCTGCCAAAATTATCCCCTTTCGCGGTGAATATTACGAGCTAACCCCAGAAAAACGCTATCTGGTCAAGCATCTAATTTATCCAGTCCCCAATCCTAATTTCCCCTTTTTGGGCGTTCACTTCACGCGCATGATTGACGGCACTGTTCATGCAGGCCCTAATGCGGTGTTGAGCTTTAAGCGAGAAGGCTATAAAAAAACAGACTTTAACCTGCGGGATTTTGCCGAAGTCATGACCTATCCCGGTTTCTGGAAATTGATGGCAAAGCATGCCGATCAAGGCATTCAAGAAATGATGAGATCGTTGAGCAAAGCGCTGTTTGTGCAAAGTCTGCAACGTTTGATCCCAGAAGTACAAGCAGCAGATTTGGTTCCAACTCATGCGGGGGTGAGAGCGCAAGCCCTGATGCCCGATGGCAAGCTAGTCGATGACTTCTTAATGGTGCAAGAGGGCGACGCTTTGCACGTTTATAACGCGCCCTCTCCAGCAGCTACGGCCTCGATCGAGATTGGTCAAGCGATCGCCGATCAGGTTTCGATTGTGACTTTATCGAGTGTTGCAGCTAGCGCTCAGTCGTTATCCTAAGATTGCTTGTTAATTTGACCGCTGATAACTCGATGAAACCTAGCAATCATTCTAGTCAAAATCACCGTTCCAACTCCAAAATCTTGACTCATTGGGCTGCAAAGCTTGTGGCTGGAAGTGTTTTATTCGTGTTAATGGTAACGTTGTTACCGTTTAACTTCACCCCGATCACGCCTAATCCTCAAAAGATCGTTCGTAGTTTCTTCGCGCATCACAGCGATCTCAATGACCTAATCGGAAACGTCATTTTCTTTCTGCCGTTTGGTTTTGGGGTGGCGTGTTTGGCGCGAGAGAAGGGATTTAATCGTTTAGGCACAGTTTTAATTACGTTCTTTGCCAGCAGCACTTTCTCACTGACTGTAGAAACCCTACAGCTCTTTCTGCCTTCGCGTAGTTCAAGTGTGATCGATATTTGCACCAACACAACTGGAGGCGTTTTAGGCGCGATCGCCTACTTAGTTTGGTGTGCTGCGGCTCCGGGTCAATCGCCAAGATTTGCAGACTTCTTGAGGCGACGGCTTTCAGGGCGAGTCTTGATCGCCGCGATCGTCGGTTGGCTAACCGTCACCACTTTCATCGTTCTCACGTTTCAGCAAGCGGCCACCTTCAGCAATTGGGATACTAGCTTTCCGCTGTTGTTGGGAAACGAGCAGACCCAAGATCGACCCTGGACGGGAACTATCTCAAAGGTTGAGATCAGCGATCGGGCAAGTTTAGCTCCAGAAGTTGCCGAGATTTTTGAGCATCGGGGTTTTGTCTCGCGCGATTCTCTAATTGCTGCCTACACGCTCACAGGTCAGGGAGGCTACCCTGACCAAACGGGTTACTTGCCTGATTTAGTCTGGCGCGGAGCATCGTCTCAATCGGTGGGCAGACAATTCACGATCAATCGCTGGCTGTCTACTCAAAAACCGGCAACGGCGTTAGCCAAAAGGCTCAAAGAGACATCTGAGTTTACGTTAAGCACGATCGTGGCAACATCTGACTTCACGCAAACCGGACCTGCGCGGATCATTTCGCTCTCAAGTGATACATCCCGTCGCAATTTCACACTGGGTCAAGAAAAAACCGACTTGGTATTTCGATTACGAACTCCGATCACAGGAATCAATGGAAGTTCCACCGCTTTGTCGGTTCCTGATGTTTTTAGTGATACTAAAGTTCATCATTTAGTGTTGACTTATAAGCATCAAGTTCTGACGCTTTATGTTGATGAAATCCAGCGTTTATCAACTCTTAAGCTAACCCCAGACATAACCCTATTCCGCTATTTATTTTCTTTTAAAGATCGTAGTGGTCGTTTCGTTCGCGTTAATATTTATATTTATGCTGCCATATTTTATATTACTTTTTTTACACCATTAGGCTTGCTCACAGCATTAATTGCTATGCGATTAAAAAATTCATTGAGCGCTTACTTATTTGTGTTCGTCAGTGGAGTTTTCATTCCTGCATTACTGCTAGAGCTATTGATTAGAGGAGGTGAATTTCAACTTGCTAGTTTAGCGGTGAGTGTGGTGATCGCAACGATCGCTATGCTACTCGTCAAAGCCCGATTGTCTATCGACCTAAAGTCGAGTTACCCTGCTTCATAAGGTGAGGCATAATTTTAACCTCAGTACTTCTATCCAAAATGCTGCTCTGCGACGGGTTCGTCTCAATCGTTATGCCGTCTAAAGCAAGATTCATTCTGTGTTTTTTCTAGCCTCGATCGGCTTCAATTAATCTTAGACATCCCATCGTAGTGCAAAAGAAGAAGGGAACAAAAAACCAATTTGGGGAGTTGAGATAGAGCAAGATCATCAGAATAAGCCACAGAATGAGACAAATCGTGGCGAGTAGAGTGTGCATAGACTGGCAAGCCAATTTGCAGAGGTTTGCTCAGTCATTCAGTGTCTCTACTGAGAAATCAGTTGGAAAATATTGAAGAAACCGTGAAGTCGAAGGTCAGCTCTTAAACGGTTCGCTAAACCAAATATTACCGATAGGCTTGCATCGGCTCTTTGATGAAACGAATGTAGAGATGCTTAAAAGTAGACTTTAAAACACGCGGCGCACCAAAGTCGATCGGCATCATTTTTTCGGGCAGTTGCCAATCAGCAAGGCGCAGATCTTCAGGGCGGCAATGCACAAAGGTAATCTCACTCAGGTCTGGACACAAGCCTAGCCGCTGAGACGCGACGATCGTCGGCACGATCGCGGGGTCTACGTTGAGAATCTCGACGACAGCCCGATCGAGGGCAAACACGTTATTCGATGCGCCTAGAATGCCGAGCGCTCTCGGTTCGCCACCGCTCGGTCCATTGCCTTCGTGCCCGATGATGCCATCGAGAATGGTTAAATCAGGAGCGATCGCGCGGGCAGTTTCGACGAGCATTGCCCCAAAGCGCTCTTGATCTTTCCCGGCTTCCATGTGCCACCAGGCTTTCATCTTGCCCGGAACGCAGCCTAACAGGTTTTTAACGCCCATCGTGACGGTCAACTGCACGTGAGACTTGACTTTAGGCAGGTTGATCACCACATCGGCTTCCATCGCTTCTTTAGACAGCAGCAGATGATTAAAATCTTCGCTGACAATTTCGTAGCGCTTGCCTTTAAATTCGACGATCGGCAAATTCAATTCTTCAATCAGCGGCAAATAGCCATTAGCTTTAGCAACCCCTCTGGCACTTCCAAATGCTGGGCCGTCTCCCAAAAAGGGCATTCCTCCGGCTTCTTGCACCAGTTTTGCGACCCAATAAACGATTTCTGGACGGGTGACGCATTCTTTAGTAGGACGCGCCCCTGTGAGGAGATTGGGCTTGAGCAACACGCGATCGCCGGGTTTGACAAAAGCAGCCATGCCGCCGAGCGGTTCTAGCAGCGTCTCGATCGAGTCACGGAGTTGAGCGCGATCATAGGAAGTTGCTCGAATTAAACTCACAGAATTTGAGATTTGCATATCGTTAAAGCAGTTAAAGGTTAGACACAGCAGTGCTTGGACAATAGTCCTCCTGCACGAATCCGGGAGCGCCCCCTAAATCCCCCAGAATTGGGGGACTTTGAACTCCAGTTCCCCCAGAATTGGGGGTTAGGGGACAAGATCGCAGGGTGGTTTACGTCGAGAATTTTATTCATGCAGGAGGTCTAATACCAAGAACCGTGAATTAAACAATGGCAGATTCTAGTCTTAATTTAATTCATAATCCTAAGCTACCATTGGTTGATTTAGTTCATGTTGAAGCGCTAACTCTTGGGTCTGCATGGTTTGAATCGACTCGATCACAATGCGCTGCGTATCCCAGCCTTGTTCGTGCTGCTTTAGCCAGCGCTGTGCCTCGTTTCCCTCGCGCAAAATTTTCTTGATAGGCAGCAAAAAGCAGCTAAAGCCCTGTTTTTTGGCGATCGACCAAACCTCTTGATAAAGCTGCTCGACCCAATCACGGGCAAGAATGGGTTTGCCCGATCGCCAGTCTATTAATTCAGCGTCAAGGCTGGCACGAGCGGCGGCGATCTCATTAGCATCTGTGATCGCGACTAAATCCTCTGCTCGTGTTGCGGCTGGTAGTTGACTCATCTCTAACGGATCGAGATGCGGATCTGCGATCAGTTGATGCAGCCGAGCTTCTAAAAGGGCGGTGATTGCCAACAGCGCGATCGGGTCAGACACCAAATCACAAATTCTCAACTCTAGACGATTCAGGTTATAAGGGCGACGATCGCCATTCGGACGCACTGATGACCAGAGATGCCGCACATTCTGCATGGTTCCGGCAGCTAGTTGCGCCTCTGTCCATTGAATGAAATGAGCGTGACTTTCAAACAACGGGACGTGAGTTGGCGTTTTAGGAAACACAGCCCAACGGCTAGAGTGAGAGCCAGTCACCGCACCATTGAGAAAAGGAGACGCAGCGCTTAACGCTAGATAGAGCGGTGCCTCAACTCGCACCAAACGACAGGCACGCATTAACAACTCCGGGTCACTAATGCCGATATTAATATGAACGCTAGCGGTGACAACTTTAGTGCCGTAGGTCTGCTCAATGTAGTCATGATAGGGATTTCTGGGATCAGATCGGTGAAATTCATCTGCTCCACTCAACGCCAAAGTGCTGCCCGGAATTAAGGTATAGTCTCCCAACTGCTTGAGATAGTCACGCAACTGCCCCCGCGGACGCACGAGATCACAGAGCGATCGCTCGTATCGATAGCTGGGAGGCGTGGTGTATTCGACGTTGCGGCTGTCGGGTTCTCGCACAAAGCTATCTAATGCCGCCACAATTTTGTCAGACATGCCCACGACTTCACCCGTGGGCGTTCCGGTATAAACCTCGATTTCAAACCCTTTTGATAGCAGCATCTCGCCTCCGCAAGTTGAGCGGTTTTATCTCTTCAGTATCCCGGAAAAAGGGACGACTGCGAACTATCCAAAGAAAGGGGACTCTCTCTCTCGTAATAGATCACGAAACTCCGAAGATGGCATACTCATCTAAACCAACGTGAATTCGATGAAATTTCTCGCGGCGATTGCCCATCTGGGAACGCCCCCTAGCCCCGAATTCTGGGGAGAATCGGAGTTCAAAGTCCCCAATTCTGTGGACTTTAGGGGGCTGAAGCTCTGAAGAACGAAGCGAAAGAATTTATCGAACTGACGTTAAACCAGAACGTGGTAGGAAGACGAAATTGTGGCATTGGGTAAATGGGTTGGGTTTTTAGGGTTGGCGATCGCGCTCTACATTTTGTGGGAGATTCGCCAGGTGTTGCTGTTAGTGTTTGCGGCAGTCGTGTTTGCCACAGCATTCAATAGTTTGGTGCGCCGCCTTCAGCGAATTGGACTGAAGAGAAGCGGCGCGGTGGCACTCTCGATCGTGACTTTTTTAGTGCTGTTGGTGATCTTTGTGGCGCTGATTGTGCCACCGTTTATCACTCAATTTCAGCAACTGGTAGAACTCGTGCCGAAGGGACTCGACAACCTCCAGAATCGGTTTCAAGATATGCAGAACATGATTCCTGGTTACTCTCAATTTGTGCCTGGAGTCGATGATCTGATTCGGCAGATTCAACCGTTAGCAGCGCGAGTGGTCGGAAATTTTTTCGCCTGGTTTTCAAATGCGCTGGCGATCGTCCTTAACCTGTTGCTGGTTGTGATTCTGACGGTGATGTTTCTGATCAACCCTCAACCCTATCGCCGAGGATTTATCCTGCTGTTTCCCTCGTTTTATCGCAGACGAGTCGATCAGATTCTGTCGCTATGTGAGATTGCGTTGGTTAACTGGGTTGGTGGCACTTTAATCAACATGGTGGTGATCGGGACGGTCAGTGGCATTGGCTTGCTGATTTTGGGAGTCCCCCTGGCACTAGCAAATGCGCTATTAGCCGGGTTGTTAGAAGCGATCCCCAATGTGGGTCCAGCGTTGAGCGTGATTCCTCCGGTGGCGATCGCGCTGATCGAAGATCCCTTAAAAGCCGGAGCTGTGATCATTTTATACATTGTGATTCAGCAGCTTGAGCAATATTTGCTCGTGCCGTTTGTGATGTCAAAGCAGTTATCTCTACTGCCTGCCGTAACGCTATTATCTCAGGTGATTTTTGCCATCTCCTTTGGGTTTTTAGGATTATTTCTAGCCATTCCTTTAGTGATTGTGGGTCAAATTTGGCTACAAGAAGTCTTGATCAAAGATGTGCTTGATCCTTGGCAAGAAAGTGAGAAGTTTAAACTTGAGCCAGCGATCGATTCTGAAGAGTTGAACGTGAGTTCAGAAACCGAACATTCTTAGAAAAAACCCTCATCCCAAACCCCTCTCCCGCGGGAGAGGCAGGGTGGTTTCATTGTGACAGAAAGATTACTTGACATACCTCCTCGTCCTAAAGGAGCGAGGATTCCTTGACGCTTCACTGAGATGCGCTACCGAAGTAGTCTTACCGTCCCTCCACATCCGTTTAGAGTCTCCTAATGCCCTATGGCTACTTGTCTTTATCGTACCAGAGATCCCAGCAAAGCCGTCTTAGAAAGACGAGGTTTTAGACCCATTCTTCTGATAAGTTGGCGGACGGGAAATTATTGCTGATCCGTATTTCCAGTTAGGATAAATAGAAGTCATGCGAAACTTTAATGGCTCGTGCCAGAAGATCGCCCAATATTTGTGAGTACGCACCACATTGACAACGCTCTCCAGAGGCTTGGGGCAACTTTATGGATCTTTGTGAAGCAAACGATTTAGACTGTCGCGCGGCAGATCATTCTCTTCGCCAAGTTTTGACCCCAGCAAGGGCTAATTCGTCGCCTCTAGCCGCAGAACTCTGGGTTGAACGCTTCCTCAACTATCTCGCCACGGGTTTTAACCACTGCTTAAGTCAAACCGTCCCAAATCTTGAAGCGTCACTTTGGCAGAGGTTAGCCGACAAGTTGAGTCAGGCACTGGCAGGAGACGCGATCGCGATCGCCCTTCCAACTTCAGATCGCGATCAGTTTGAGATTCAACACACTGCTTTTGAGTCAACTCCGTCAAGCGGTGGGGCTAAACCGTCGCCGGGTTTCAAGTCTGGCAACCTGATCACCCAGGTTCAGTTAGAACACCTTCAAGCTCAAGACTGGCAAAGAGCTTGGAAAATTGGCGACCCCTCAGACCCGCTCGGCTGGCTGATTGCGGCTCCGTTGTCGCCGACGATCGCGGGGCAATTTACAGATATCCTCGTGCAAATGCGCTCAACTCTGGTGCAGCGAGCCATCCTGCAAGCAGCAACCGCAGTGCAACAGGCGCGATCGGTGCAGCGACTCCAGCATCAGTGTCAGCAATTGAGAGATCGCAACCGTGAACTCGCTCATACCAATCAGCTAAAAAGTGAGTTTTTAGCCAACACGAGTCATGAGATTCGCACACCGCTCACCTCTATTTTGGGCTTTACTCACTTGCTGCGAGAACAGGGATATGACTTTGACAACGTGCGCCATCGCGAATATCTCAAGATTATTCTCAGTAGCGGTCAGCATTTATTAGCCTTGATCAACGATATTTTAGATCTGTCTAAAATCGAGGCGAATCAGCTAGACCTGCACCTTGAATCGATCGAGGTGCCCCATCTATGTCAAACCGCCTTAAAGCTAGTGAAAGAAGCAGCCAACCATAAAGGGTTATCGCTTCAGCTAGAGATTCCACCTCAATTGCCGATGCTAATTGCTGACCCGCTTCGGCTCAAACAGATGCTGTTTAATCTGCTGTCAAATGCCCTTAAGTTTACCTTACGGGGATCGGTGGGTCTAACCGTGCAAGTAGCAGGCGATACACTAAACTTTGTGGTTTGGGATACAGGCAAAGGAATTTCGCCCGCAGAACAAGATCTTCTGTTTAAACCTTATGCTCAATTGGCAAACGCCGTGCCAGGAGAAGGCACTGGGTTGGGGCTTGCCCTGACTCAAAAACTCGCTGAACTGCACGGGGGTTGGGTCACCCTGCAATCTGAGTCAAATCAAGGATCGCGATTTACGATCGCACTACCGATGATCAAAACTGCTGCGGTGACTCAGCCTCCAGAAACCCCAACAATCCCAGATCTGAGTTTGGCGATCGCCCCCGCTGCTCAGATTGCGACTGCCGCCAACCCTGCAAAGCAAACGGCTTCTCTCCCCGTTCCATCAGTTGAAAAGAGACACTTGCCCAAGGCGAGCCGCCCCTACAATATTCTTTTGGTCGAAGACAACTTGCACAATGCGCGGCTGATGATCACCTGTCTGTGCAAGTTGGGCTATGAAGTCACCTGGGCAAAAGACAGCAACGAGATGTGGCAATCGCTCAAGCCGCCGTTTCCAACCCTGATTTTGATGGATATTCACCTACCGGGTGTAGATGGGTTAACCCTGACCAAACAACTGCAAGCCAGCGATGCCCATCGGGGGATTCCGATCATTGTGCAGACGGCAATGGCCATGAAAGGCGATCGAGAACGCTGTTTAGCAGCAGGTGCGATCGATTACCTTTCAAAGCCGATTGATCTGGCAACTCTAGCGCAAATGGTGGCGAAGTATAGCGACTCAGGAAACGGGGTCTAGGGTGTAGGGTAGAAGGGAGGTTTCCAGACATGACTATGCTGCTGCAAAAACTAGAGCAACTGACCACTCTATTTGTCGAAATGGAGACTGCACTGATTGCTTACTCTGGTGGCATTGACAGCACATTGGTTGCCAAGATTGCTGTCGATGCTTTGGGCGATCGCGCGATCGCCATTACCGCCGAGTCTCCTTCTCTATTGCCCGAAGATCTAGAAGATGCGCGAGTTCAGGCGGCTGAGATCGGGATTGCTCATAAAGTTGTGCAAACCCACGAGATGGACAACCCCAACTACAGCAGCAACCCGGTGAATCGCTGCTATTTTTGCAAAAGTGAGCTGCACGACACGCTGAAACCGATGGCGATGCAGTGGGGCTATCCCTATGTCGTAGATGGTGTGAATGCGGATGATTTGCACGACTATCGTCCCGGCATTCAGGCGGCAAAAGAACGCGGGGCACGATCGCCGCTTGCCGAAGTGGGGGTCACTAAAGCCGAAGTACGCGAACTCTCAAAGCATCTCGGTCTGCTCTGGTGGGATAAACCGTCTCAACCGTGTCTGAGTTCACGATTTCCCTATGGCGAAGCGATTACGATCGCCAAACTTCAGCGAGTCGGGCGATCGGAGGTCTATTTGCGAAAGTTGGGCTGGCAAAATCTGCGCGTCCGATCAGAAGGCGACACTGCCCGCATTGAAGTGCAGCCCGATCAGGTCAAAGAGTTTGTGATTCAAACCGATTTGCCTCAACTTGTTTCAGCCCTTCAGTCCTACGGGTTTCTCTATGTGACATTGGATCTAGAAGGCTATCGCAGTGGCAAGCTCAATCAAGTGCTGCAATTTGCTGCGGCTAATCAGAAATAGTTAAAAGTCGCGATCGTGGGTGATGCAGCGCCCTGTTCACTGATGAACAATCATAGTATCGCGACTCAGTTCAACATAGGAATGCTGAGTCAATAGCTTGGTCAGCGTTGCCAAATTAGCCAGGAATAAAGCCTCTAATTCTGAGTTTTTAATGTTGCCTGTTGTAATGAGTAGGAGTTTATGAGGTTGTTGGATAATCAAGAAAGAATCGACAAAATCGGTATCTTTTGTGATGACAACTCTTTTCTCCTGGATAGAAATGGCGTTGATGGTTGAGTCTGAAGTTGCATTTTGTTGTGGCAAATCGCTGGTATGAAAGGTGTCATATCCAGCCTCTTGAAGCAGTTGGGCAAGCCGAAGGGAGAGTTGAGCATCCACCATGAACTTCATGAGGCGAGTTTATGAATGCTTTTGACTTGGCTTAGACGCGCAGCAAAGAGTAAAGCAGCAAAGATATCTTCTTGCTCAAGGTCGTTGTAGTCGGCAAGGATTTCTGCATTGGTCATACCAGAACTCAGCAATTCTAGGATGAATTCAACTGGGTAGCGAAGTCCTCGAACGCAGGGCTTACCGTGGCAGATATCAGGATGATGGGTGATGCGTTGTAAAAGGCTATTTTGCACGATAGCTTCTGGTTTAGGGTTTGGCATCGTAGAAAGTCTCTTCTTCGTCGTTCCATCCTTGGAAACCGCTTTCGGCAATTTGCATCCTTTCGCTGGTGTGGAGTCGTTCTTGAATATCTGAAAGCAGGGTGATGAGATCTTGTGTGCGTAGCTGGAATACGAGGCGCTTTACTTCTTCAATGCTGGCTTGAGCTTCAGTTTGGGGCATAGTTGATCCTCTCTTTCTCGACGATGATTGGCTCTAGTATAGCTAGACTTTTACAGGCATTTGTCAGGGGTCAAACTGCCGCTAACGTTCCTGAACCTTTTTGAAATGCAGCGATCGTTAGAATAGATTTGTGTACAGTAAAGTGAAAAATCTGTGAGTATTGCACAGTACTTGTACAGTATTGAATTGTTTGACTGACTCACAGCACAAAATGATAGATGAAGCTGCCGACCCAACAACGAGGCGATCGAGCGTAACATTACCTTCGAGAATTTCTCGTCGTGGGTTCCTCTATCTGATGCTGCTGTCTGCTTGTAGCACCCCCAAACCCTCGCCTCAACACCAATCGCTGCTAGTGGGAACGGTTAGCTATGACGAGGGCAGTCAATCGCTTGACCAATATGAGCGCTTCAAACGCTACTTGAGCGAAAGAACCCAGTCAGTGGTGGAGTTAGAGCCTGCTTTAAATGAAAGCAGAGCGCTGGCTCAAATTCAAAATCAGGAGTGGTCACTGGTGTTTGCACCGCCAGGTTTAGCCGCGATCGCGGTTTCTCAGCACCAATATGCACTGCTCTTTCCGCTGTTTGGCGTGCAGGGCTTGCGGTCAGTGTTGGTCGTGCGTGACGATAGCCCCATTCAATCGATCGCGGCGATCGCGGGCAAATCTCTAGCAATTGGGAAACCAGGTTCGGCCACAGGATACTACCTGCCAATCTTCAACTTATATGGTTTAACGCTTTCTGAACTGATATTCCCTCCCACCCCTAAGGCGATTTTAGAAGCGGTTGTTGAAGGTAAAGCAGCAGTTGGCGCAGTGTCGCTTGAAGAATTTGAGACCTACAAAAGTCAAGTGACTCCATTCAATCTGCGGATCTTGTTTACCGATGTTCATAACGTTCCGGCGGGTGCCGTGTTGATCAGTCCGACGATCGAGCGCAATGCCCAAGAGTCTATCCGCAAGATTTTGAGTGAAACGCCTTCTGTGGTCGCCCAAGAAGCGGGATTTGTGACGAATGCTCCGGTTCCAGATTACAAATATATGATTTCGGTCGTGGAGCGGGTGAGAGCCATTTTCCCAGGCGATAGTAAAGAGACAGCGGCGCTGCAACAGAAACCCGTCCGATTATTTAAGTAGGGACACGGCATATCGTGTCCTTCCGCAATTAGTCGAACGATCGCAAAGTATTGTTTCGGGCTTTAAAAATACGCCCTAGGTGAGTAGCCGCGATCGTCAAATTACGCTAGCTTAAGATTCAGGGGTAGACAGCTCAAAACTCTCTCAAAACCAGCAAGCGCTATGTTAAATCGTTTGTTTCTGCTGATTGCCTGTTCGATCGTCGCAACGCCGCTTTTGGGGGGAAGCGCGCGCTGCTTTGCGAATACCGCAAGGGTCGCGTCATCCGCTGATATTGGCGGTGCCCCCGTGAAAGCCGTCCCGACTCCGACGACTTACACCACAATCTACTCCCAGACTAACTATATTGATCAGTTTGGCATTCCTCGATCGATCATTATTGTTCCGCCAACCTATACCTACGATAGCTTTGGGGTTAGCTCTACCCCTTCAATGGGCTATCTGCAAACAGTGATTGTGACTCCCCACAGCCAAACCACAACTGTTCAGGGTTTGCTAAAACCGGGTGTGCCCTTTCAACCGTTTCCGTCGAGCTGCAATAAGTTGACGCTGGGGCTTGCGAGTGGTCGATCGGTATCGATCAGTTCTGGGTGTTGGTAACTATCTACGATCGTCATGAAGGCTAGCCAGTAGAGGGACGGACAACACGAACGAGTTTTTCAGCTAGTGATGCTTCTGTACAGATTGCTTCATGAATTCGACGTGCAAGTCGGTTTCTATCTGAGTCGTTGGTGCAGACAATAATTCCGACATGATTGGGCTATGAACGGTGCAACCGCACGAAGTCGCGTGGAAACTGTTCATCGCAGTATAAACGCGCCACTCGTTAAACCGCCTCATTTTGTTGAATAGCGGCTTCGATTTCTTCAGGGTACGCTTCTGAGTATGCCCAAGCGTTGACTAAATCAGCCGCAGTGATATAAGGATAGTCATTGAGCATTTGGGCTTCACGAACACCCTGACGATAAGATTCGACGAGCAGCCATACAGAAATGCGCGTTCCGGCGATACACGCCTCTCCGCTACAGACCCCCTCTGTTTTGGTAATGCCGCGTGAACCATTACCGAGAGCTTGAGTCAGTGTTTGGAGAGCGATCGCCCTACGGGCAGGCGTTAAGGTATGAAATTGGTCTTCTAATTCGTTAGCAGACATGGGACAGTTTCCCTACTACAAGTCGCATAACAACACGTCTATACAAAGGACATCGGGCTGTGAAATGTACAGCCTAAGCCACCATCATCGTTCCTAAATCTGCTGGAGACAAATAGGGCTGCATCACCTGACCATCTTTAAACCAGATGACTCGATCGGTGCAGCGAGCCACATCTGGTTCGTGGGTTACCATCACAACGGTCATACCACTGGCGTTAAGTTCGGTGAAGATGGCTAGAATTTCTTTTGTGGTTTGAGAGTCTAACGCTCCGGTCGGCTCGTCTGCCAACAAGACAACGGGATGATTGACGATCGCGCGGGCGATCGCGACTCTCTGTTGTTGTCCTCCCGACAGTTGATTGGGTCGATTGTTCAGCCGATTCTCTAACCCCACGCGGATCAACGCCTCGGTTGCCCGGTTGCGCCGTTCTTCACTAGGAACGTTGGCGTAAACCATCGGCAGCATGACATTCTCTAGGGCTGATAGCTGCGGCAGTAGGTGGAACTGTTGAAACACAAACCCTAGTTTTAAGTTGCGAGTATGAGCTAACTGTTTGTCGGCAATCTGTGAAACATCTGCGCCATCCAGATAATAACGCCCAGCGGTGGGACGATCGAGGCAGCCAATAATGTTCATCATGGTCGATTTGCCCGACCCAGACGCGCCCATGATGGCGCAATATTCACCCTGTTCAACGATCAAATCGACCCCTGCCAGCGCATGAACTTCGGTTTCACCAGCGCCGTAGACTTTAGTAACTTCTTCGAGGCGAATAATAACGGGATTTGGCATAGCAGAAAGCTAATTGTAGGGTAGTTAGGATTGTGAATTAGATGTAAGACCAGATAGTTGCGTAGGGGCATGGCACTGCCGTGTCCATTAACCTTGCCAGTAACCGACATGATTTAATTCACAATCCTTAAGCGCTTCTAAGTGCCACGATCGGGTCAAGTTTTGCCGCTTGTCTAGCCGGAATCACGCCGAAGATTAGCCCGATCGAGCCAGAAACGCTGACGGCTAGCGCGATCGCAACGGGCGAGACACTAGCACTCAACGGCGAAAAGACCCCGACTAATAAAATGCCCCCGACTCCAACAACCGTGCCAATCACGCCACCTGCGGCTGAGAGCAACACCGCTTCAATCATAAACTGAATCAAAATATCGTTTTCTGCGGCTCCGATCGCTTTCCGCAATCCAATTTCTTGAGTGCGTTCGCTTACGGATACGAGCATGATGTTCATGATGCCGATGCCGCCGACTAAAAGGGAGATCGCCGCGATCGCCGCCAGCATTGCCGTTAATCCGCCTGTGATTGTGCCAACAATCCGCAAGATGTCTTTTTGGGTTTGGACGGTGAAGTCATCTTCATTGATGATTTTGTGCCGCAGCCGCAGCAGATTGGTGATTTGAAACTCAGCAGCCGGGACACTAGCTTCGTTTTTTGCCGACACCGAAATAATCGAGACATCTAAACCATAGGGAGAAGTCCGTCCGGTTAAGACGCTAGCGGTGGTGGTGAGCGGAATGTAAACCGCGTCATCTTGATTGCTTCCCAAAAAAGAGCCTTTAGCTTGCATGATGCCGATGACTTCAAAGCTGACGTTGCGAATGCGAATTTGCTGCCCGATCGGATCTTTCCGCCCAAAGAAATCGGTGGCAATCTGCGACCCTAACACTGCAACTCGATTGTTGCGCTCTAAATCTAAGTTTGTGAGAAAGCGCCCTTTTGCAATGTCAAAGTCACGCACTGAGAGAAATTCTGGTGTCGTGCCTGTGATTAAAGAATTGCGGTT
>JAYVFW010000209.1:0-4753 GCA_043772715.1 Phormidesmis sp.
TGCAAGTATGAATCTGTCTATCGAGGCTGAATCCTTTCGCCCCCTAAATCCCCCAATTTTGGGGGACTTTAAGATTCTGGTTCCCCTCAAACTTGGGGGTTAGGGGGCAATTCATATTTGCATTCAGCAACGCCGCAATCCTCCCATGGTTGCCCTCCGTCAGGGATAGGCACCGGGGCGCTACCCTCACAGCCATTTCATCCCCTCATTTTGCAACGCCAACTACTCTTGCTGACCCAGTAGATCAATCGCGGCTGCTGGACCCAAGACAGAAATATAAGGTTCAACAAAGCATCGATTTGCTGCTTCTTGAGCCGCTTCTGAGGTCACCGCCGCGACTTCTTGCTGAAAGCGCGTGTCAAACTCAACCCCCAGCCCGATCGTTTCATACCAGCCAAAAATTTGGGCAAGCTGAGAGTTGGTCTGCTTGCCTAGCGCATATTGTCCCAGCATTTTGTTTTGAGACGACTGCAATTCCTCAGGCGTAAGACGGGTAGACCGGAGGCGATCGACTTCAGTTTGCAGACCGTCTAAAGCGATCGCGGTGTTTTCGGGAGCCGTGCCCATATAAACCACAAACTGCGACGCATCTAATCGAGTTGGATAAAAGGCAGACACTTCATAAGCGAGTCCTCGTTTTTCTCGCAGTTCGACAAATAGACGGCTAGAAAGTCCGTTACCGAGGTAAGTGTTGAGCAGTTTGAGCGCTATGTAATCCGATCGGTCAAGCGCATCGGCGTTTACGGATGGGGCGAGATAGCCCAACATCACGATCGACTGTTGCGTATCCTGCGTTTTGAGCACCGTGTGCGGGTTGGACTGAATTGGAGACAAATTTAAGGTCGGCAGCGGAGCCGCTGGCGCTTGCCAATCCCCTAAGACTGCTTCAATCTGAGCGACCACTTCTTCGGGTACAACTCGACCTGCCACACTAATCACCAAATTGTCTGGACGGAAATAGGTTTGATGATATTGCTGTAAATCTTGCCGCGACAGTTGAGCGACGGTTTCGGCAGTGCCTAGTCCTGAAAAAGCGTAGGGATGCTGCCCATACATGGCAGAGCGAAGCTGATCAAGCGCGATCGTAAACGGCTGTTCTTGCTGAGAGCGAATTGCTTGCAACGTCAAGCGACGCTCTAACTCGACTTCTTCTTCAGGAAATGTGGGCGATCGCAGCACTTCGACCGCCAGCGCCAAAATTTCACCAAAGTCAGCCGAAACAGTTTTTAAGCTCAACAAAAAGTAGTCAGAAGCCGAATCTGTGCCAAGACTCGCGCCCACTGACTCAACCCGTTCGGCAATCTCTAGAGACGAGAGGCGTTCAGTTCCTTTAGGCATGACGGCAGAAACCAGATGCGACAATCCGGCTTGATGAGAAGGTTCCCAGCGACTTCCTGCCCGAATGAAGAAACGCGCCGCAATAATATCAGCCGAGGGATTTTCGACGACCAGCACCACGATGCCATTCTTTAAAACGGTGCGGTGGGTCTGGCGACTTTGAGAGATTACGCTAGAGGTCACGGGAAGGAGTCCTTGAAGGGTGAGTAAAAATTGGCGTTCTTTTAGAGGGGCTTCATGACGATCGCCGCGTAGCGATAGGGCGAAAGATATTGACTCGCTAAGTTTTGCAGGTCTTCAGCACTAAAGGCTTGAATGCGCTGAGGATAGGTGACAGATAGTTCTGCCTCAGCGACCGTGTGATAGTAGCCATAAAGCCCCGCCAGTTGACCCGGCGTTTCGGTCGAGAAGGCATAATCGTTTCGCAGGAGGCGTTTGCTGCGCGCTAGTTCGACTTCGCTCACGGGAGTCGTCATTAAAGCTGAGAGGCGATCGCAAATTAGCGCTTCTACTCGCTCTAGATTTTCTGGCTCTAGCCAAGCCGTGATGGTGAACAAACTCGAATCTCGCTGCATTGAGAAGCTGCTGCCCACTGCCTGCACGAGTTGCCGATCTTCTCGCAGTTCTTGCACGAGTCGAGCTGATTGACTTTCTGCTAGCAGCACCGAGATCAAGTCTAGCCCATAGGCATTTTGTAGGGGATCGTCATCGACACCCGGAGCCATCCACGCCATCATCAATCGCGCCTGTTCGAGGTGGGGCAACCGCAGCTCTTGACGACGAATGCCCACGATCGGAGGTTCGGCTTCTGGCTCTGAATGGGGACAGATGAGCGGAGATGGGAACGCGGAGAACGATTCCTCTACCCACTTCACCGCATCATCTTGATCGACATCTCCGACAATCACTACAGTCATGTTGTGGGGCTGATAGTGGGCGCGATGGAAGCGCCGCATTTCGTCGGGCGATCGCTGCATCAAAATCTCTTCAGTCCCTAAGATCGGTCGCCCATAAGGATGGCGTTGATAAACGCTCTCAGCCAGCGCCTCGAATGCGATGCAGTCGGGACTGTCGTAGGTTTGCCGAATTTCTTCAAGGACGACATCGCGCTCTCGATCGAATTCATCGTCGGGGATCGCCGCATTTAAGAGCAGTTCGCCCAAATAGGGCAGGGTGTCACCGAGATATTGAGATGCCGTCGTCATGAAAAAGTGGGCATAGTCATGACTGGTTGCGGCATTGGTCACGCCACCCCGATTTTCGATCACTTCGTCAAAACTACCAGGGGGGAGGCGATCGGTGCCCTTAAAAATCATGTGTTCTAGGAAGTGCGCCATGCCCGACCACTGGTCAGGTTCAACGATCGCGCCTGCTTTGACCCACACATCGACTGCTGCGACTCCGGTTGCGGGAACCTGCTGATGAATTAACGTCAATCCATTCTCTAGCTTGAAGATCTTGGCTGGAAATGGAGTGACGGCAGACCATGATAACTGATTTAAATTCAAGATTCAGTTTCGACTCGATTAATTGTTTGAGTAAACAAAATTAAAGAAATGTTGACTTTTTTGTGCTAATTCTTAGTAGAAAAAAGGACACAAATTGTTGATTTGCTAACACTTCAATCTCTGTATTCTAGACTACTTTGCTCAAGCAATAGGCGACTAAACGCTCAAACTAAATGAAGATAAATCACCAAATGTCATAAAATTCTCACACCAGTTTCGGAAGCAATTGCGACTGATCGTTCGATATGACGGGGCACGGCAATGCCATGCCCATACGCTTTTTGTATGGGCATGGCATTGCTGTACCCTTATGCGGATCTGTCGCATTCACAAATCAAATTGGTATCACATTATTATTTCTATGACTTTGCTTAAAGTTTCTAAATAAAAATTCCCCCACTAATCTAGTAAGGGAAGCCATTTTATAGAAGTTCACCGCAACGCCGTTTTACCTCAGTTTTTGACCTGGTGCGAAACCAGGTGGGAGTCGATCGTCAGGCTTAAAGTTTCCGGGTACAAGCCCGGTCTACTGCTGCCAGACGTAATTAGATTCCCTTATTGAAAAGCAAGATCATAAAACATTATTGGCAGTCACCAACGCCGCAGTGAACTTACTTTATTGTAATGGTTGAAGGAATGAATGGGTATCAAACAGCCACTTTAAGTTCTGTACCAAATGGACTCGATCGTGTGACCGATCGCGATCGCCCGTTGTCGAAAGTCAGAAGATCCTTTTAGTAAAACAGTGACGTGCCCCAGCTTGCGCCCTAGACGCGATTCGGTCTTGCCATACCAATGCACCACCGCCCCTGGAACTTCAGCAAGTTGTTGCCGCTTATCTAAATAATCGCTCTCGGAGTGTTCGTAGCCGAGCAGATTGATCATCACTGCCCCATCACAGGTTAGAGCCGGACTGCCTAGAGGCAAACCACACACCGCCCGGAGCTGCTGCTCAAATTGGGAAGTCACGCAGGCATCGATCGTATAGTGTCCTGAGTTGTGAGTTCGAGGCGCAATCTCATTCACCAAAATCTTTCCTTCAGGGGTGAGAAATAGCTCGATGCCAAAAATGCCGACGAATTGCAGATTGTCTAAAAGGGTGTGCGCGATCGTCTCGATTTCCTTCACAGTGGAGATCGGCAGATCGGCAGGGGCGATGACGCGATGACACACCTGATTTTCTTGCTGGGTTTCGACGATGGGATAGACGACGATTTCGCCCGTGAGCGATCGGGCTGCCATCACCGCGAGTTCTCGCTCAAACGGAACGAATTCTTCAACCAATAGCGGCTGGTTGTCGAGAGTTTTGAGAATAGCCTCAAGTTCCTCAACCGTTTTGAGAATAAAGGTTCCTTGTCCGTCGTAGCCGTGACGACGGGTTTTAAGCACGATCGGATCAGAGGCTGGTAGCGAAGAACCTGCTTCTAAGGCAAAAAAGTTTGGGGTAGGAAGCTGACGATCGCGCAAATAGCAGCGCTGATCATATTTATCCAACAGTGGTTTGAGCGCTTCTAAACTGGGACGAAAGCAAACGCCTTGCATTGCTAGCTTAGAGAGAGCATCTAAATCGACAAACTCGTTTTCAAAGGTGATGACCTCACAACGCGCCGCGAGGTGAGCCGTTGAGTCAGCATCGCCGATCGCTGCAAGAATAGTTTCAGTGGCGATCGCGACTGCCGGATCAGTTTGAGAGGGCGTTTGAATAATCAGTTCAACCCCTAACTTTTTAGCTGCGTCTGCCATCATCCAAGCGAGTTGTCCGCCGCCAATTACACCGACTCGCTTCATTGCACCGCCTCGCGCGAGGCAAACGGCGCAAACAGTCTTGGGAACATTGAGAGAAAGCTATCCACAGATTGAGACTGTTGACTACAGCCTAAAGACTCTTTTGTATGGACACCCGTTTT
>JAYVFW010000210.1:0-4746 GCA_043772715.1 Phormidesmis sp.
TCGTCCAGAGATCCGCACTTTGGCTCAGTCAATCATCAAATCCCAAAATGCTGAAATTGCACAGATGCAAGGATGGCAACAAGCCTGGAATCGATAATCTAGATTGCCTAGCTGTTCGTCTGTATATTCATGCACCTCATTTATGCACAGGGACATAGGGGACATGGAGGCGGTAAGGCATTTGATTGGGTGATTGAGTCTACCACTTGACCTGCGATCGCTCATGCAGCACTCGCCCATACACCGCCTCGGTTTGCCGTGCCAACTTTGCCCAGTTAAACCGAACTTCTAAATCATTGTAGGCATTTTCGACCAGCCACTGAGCATAATCAGGGTTCTTTAGCGCCTCAATAATGCCCCAAGCGAGAGAATCTGAATTATTTGTCCAGGTCACGACCCCCGTTTTGCCGTGACGAACGACTTCCGGCAAGCCCCCCGCATCTGACACGACCACAGGCACCCGTGCCGCAAAACTTTCTAACGCTACAATGCCAAACGGCTCGTAGAGACTCGGAAACACGGCACAGTTGGCGATCGTCTGAAACCGATCGAGATCCTCGTCGGGCATAAACCCGGTGAAATAGCACTTTTGCCAAATTCCTAAATTCCAGGCTTGCCCCTTGAGATAATCGGTGTTGCCTCCGCCAATAAAGATAAACTTCACCTGAGTTCCCATAGCTTGCAGCACTTTTGGCGCGGCACTCAGCAAAACAGAAATGCCCTTTTCGTAGGTCATTCGCCCCACGTAATAGACAATTTTCTCGTCATCTCCGGCAAACCGCTGCCGAAAGGCTTGCAAGTCAAACCCCGGGCGACGCTGCTTTTTCTCAGCCCGAATGCCGTTATAAACCACATCGATTTTGTTCCAGGGCGTGTAGAGCGATCGCTCGACTTCTCGCCGCATAAAGTCTGTGCAGACGATCACGCGCCACGCTTCGTAGGTCAATCGCTGCTCTTTCTCATTGACATAGCGCTGTGCCTCTGTGTGAACGCCGTTATTTCGACCGCCCTCAGTCGCGTGGATCGTAGCCACAAGCGGAATTTTGAACAGATGCTTGAGCGCGATCGCGGCATCGTCCACCAACCAATCGTGGGCATGAATGATCTCAAATGCGCCTTCCTCGCAAATTAGCTTGCCGCCATGCCGACCCATGCTGTCGTTCATGTTGGCGACCCAGTGCAAGAAGTTTTGGCTATCATTCACACTGACCCGATGCACTTCTACGCCATCGACCACTTCATAGTGAGGAGCCTGACCAAACTGCACCGTGATTAGATGAATTTCATGCCCCCGCTTGACCAACTCTGGATATAGCTCCGCTACATGACGTGCAATGCCGCCCACAATCCGCGGTGGAAACTCCCAGGTCAATAC
The DNA here is from genome assembly GCA_043772715.1 of Phormidesmis sp. Classification (GTDB taxonomy): domain Bacteria; phylum Cyanobacteriota; class Cyanobacteriia; order Leptolyngbyales; family Leptolyngbyaceae; genus Phormidesmis_A. The sequence continues at coordinate 1,376 of JAYVFW010000210.1, forward strand.
CAAAATCTTCATCAGTCCCAGTCTCGACGATTCTTATTTTCACTTTACAGAAACTTGGTAAACCTGCTCACAGACCTTGCCAGAACGCGATAATCTATAGATGTCCCAGGTAAACGGCTCGATCTGTTTTGGATACTAAATCCTAGCTTGATCCTTAGCATTTCTGCCTAGAGTCGTCAGTATAGCGTTGTAGTCTCTCAGAGAAAACTGCGATCGGGTGCTGTTTCGGCTCAGTCAAGCCCGGTTAACCGCTCCTGATAGTCAATTAGCCCCGTCTGTGGCAATTCCTTGATGATGCAGGCACCTCCCCAAACGTTAACAAATGCTGAAGTGCCCTTACAGATCTTGCTGTTTGTCGATCAGCGACCCAACGCAAAAGAGCAGATCCAGCAAATTCGCCGCTTTTTGACTGATCTTAGAGCCGAATATCCGTTTGAGCTTCAGGTGATTGATGTTGGCGAGCAACCTCATTTAGCCGAGCATTTTCGCTTGGTGGCGACTCCTGCTCTAATTAAGATTCATCCCGACCCTCGACAGACCTTGACCGGAACGAATCTGATTGCCCAACTCAAAGATTGCTGGTCACGATGGCAAACTTCTGTTGAAGACCTTTTAGAGCATCGGGCTGAGTTAGAAAATTTTGTGCCCGAAGAAACTGAATTTCCTGCCTCAGACCCGCTTGCAAAAATTTCCGCGATCGCCCACTCTTCTGAACTGTTGCAGTTAGCCGATCAAATCTTTAACCTCAAAAAAGAAAAAGAAGATCTTCAGGCGCAGCTTCAGTTTAAAGACCAAATTATTTCAATGCTGGCTCACGACTTGCGAAACCCGCTAACAGCCGCGTCGCTTGCTATCGAAACGCTAGAAATTGGTCACAAGGCGCAAGAGGGTCAGGGCTATCGTCTCACGCCTGCGTTGACTTCTCAGTTGCTAAAGCACGGGCGATCGCAGATTCGCACGATCGATCGCATGATCACTGACATCCTACAATCCGCCAGGGGCAGCAGCGCCGAACTGCAAATTTTGCCGCAGAAGCTAGAACTCGGTGCCCTCTGCCAAACGGTTTTAGGGAATTTAGAAGAGCGCTTCCGCACCAAATCGCAGAAAGTGGATGCAGACATTCCGAGCGATCTGCCCATTGTTTACGCTGACGAAGAGCGAGTGCGACAGGTTTTGACAAACATCCTTGACAACGCTGCGAAATATACGCCGATCGAGGGCACCATTCACGTCTCAATGCTGCACCGCACGTCTCAAAAGGTGCAGATCAGCATCTGTGACGACGGACCGGGTGTGCCCGAAGAAAACCGGGAACGAATTTTTGAAGACCATTTCCGCCTTCAGCGCGATCAAGCTCAAGAAGGCTATGGAATTGGGTTGTCGCTCTGTCAACGCATCGTTCGCGCCCACTATGGGCAGATCTGGGTTGATTCTGTCCCCAATCAGGGCAGTTGCTTTCACTTTACGTTGCCTGTCTACCGATCGCAGCGATAAGCCAATGTCAAGGCAGTTGATCCCATTTTGATAGACGCTAAAACTCACCATTAACTCGTTTGATTGGGAATTGTTCAAGCTGATTTCAAGTATCAACATCAAAATTACATAAAGAGCCGCAAATCTTTCCAGAAAATTTATTTAACCGTGAATGTTCTTCAGTGGTTTTACTGAAATTCTCTATTTAGTCACCAATACAAGGTGATGACTTCGATCGTCTCTAATGTAGTTTCTAGCTTGTCAGCTCAATCCAATTTGTCGTGAGTTTAAGGGACGATCGACTAACTTATATTTACAGTAGATCAATTAAATTTACAGCCACAATCTAGGTAAACATCAGTGTGACAAAGCTTCAAAAATGACTGAATCACGGAGTTAACTAAGTTTCTACTAGTACCAAAACTGCAATAATATTTTTACCTAATCAGAGTAGAAATAAGAATGAAAGATCCTATGAATATAGCTGTTTGAGCAATTCAACTCCCGTAAAATTAAGTATGAAACTCTTTATAAGTATATAAACATACCATCTTGCACCAGCGTTATTGAGGTAATTTGGATCACTTTACAGAGAAGCAAAAACTTTTGCTGACTCCGGGTTTCAGCCTTAAGAAGGGGCATCCATTCAAGCAATCAAGCACCTTCTATCTTTTCGCTAAGTCCCCATAATTTTCGTTCATTCAAAGATGAGTGTTATTACGGTACTAATTCATGACTGACTCCCCTATAACTGACCATAACCCCCTTCCAATTAAGGCGTGTATTAGTGAATTTCATTGAAATGAATAAACGCTTTTACATTCCCAAATTTCACAGTGTTAGTTTGATGATTCAGCTATCTAGCTGATCTGCATTAGTTGCCGAAGATGCTAGGTTTGATACCATGAAGAAAAATTTGCATTCGATCGCTCAAAGTGTGAGCAGTAAAATGCAGAGTTTTTCGCCAATCCTGACTTAAAGCCCTTATCCAATCGCAGCGTCGTAGGGACTGCTTTCCTAAATGAAGTACGATTCCTTAGAATATCAGCCCACAGATAACCATGAAGTGGGTGTTTATGAGTGTGAGATTCATCTCAAGTTCAGATTAGTTGAGGAAAAGCGGGTGTTGAAAGACCGCGAACAACTCCTAGAGATGCTGCTTGATGCATTCGCTTGCGGCAGTGATGAATATATGGAGCCGATTCAAGTTGAGGTAGAGGCACAGGAAATTTCAGAAATCGCAGCTTCCCCAGAGATGCGTCGTCAGTTGATTCGTCTGCGTAACTCTAAAGACTAAGGATCGTGAATTAAATAACTCCGGTCATTGCCAGGTCGTTTCGCCCTCACCCCCAACCCCTCTCCCAATCTGGGAGAGCAGGGTGATTTCATTGTCGCCAGAGGAAGGTTAGAATTTGCATTTTCTCGTGCGAGGTCAGACGAGCCAAGCAAATGCTTGCTCAACTTGCTGGGTGAAGTCGCGAATACAATTGGGCAGGGTGCGATGGTTTAAGCGGCGCGCCAAAGTAGTCAAAAAAGAATTGGTCACCGCCCAGCTAATCGGAGCAAAACCGCCGCGTCGAGGTGGGTGGTCTTCTTGCAAAGTGACATCTTTGACCCAGTGCAAGCGATTTGCAATCTGCCAATGCGAGCCAGATGGAAAAATTGTCCGGCATCGAGCGTCCAGTTACTCAAGTAACAGTGCAGCTCTTCTGTCTCGTGTCAATTACATAGTCAGCAATTATAAAACCAACTCCTGATGTCATCGCACCACCAACCCCATAGCAGCTTGCTTTTGTCAGAGACCACTCTTGTTCAAGCTGCTTTAGAATCTCCCGGTTGTTGTGGTGTCCTTCACTCGTGAATTGGGTTGGCTCAAGAGTCATCACTGCCATTTGCTC
>JAYVFW010000211.1:0-4738 GCA_043772715.1 Phormidesmis sp.
GGCTGAGTTAACACCGGAAGTGACGGCTTCGGTCGCAGGTTATCCCTTTATCCTGGATGCCCTATCTGCCTTGAATACCGTTTAAATTGGTATGACAACTCCTTTCTGCTGCAAACCGTTCTAGAAAGCGAAGGGTATGCAGTTGAGGTTGCCGATAGTGGTCGCGCAGCCCTCGATAAAATTGCAGCAAGTCCACCAGACCTAGTGCTGCTAGATGTGATGATGCCCGAAATGAACGGGTTTGAAGTCACCCAGTGCATTCGGCAGAACCCCGCGTTACCGTTTATCCCAATCCTCCTGGTTACAGGCTATGGCGAACCAGACCCCGCCGCTGGGTTTGATGTTGGAGCAGATGGGTTTATCCGCAAACCGATCGATTTTGATCACTTATTAAACCAAATCCAGACAATTCTGCTGCCTAGAGACTTGATCAACCCATCAAAATCAGAGCAGGTTCAGCCTTTCCCAAAGCAAGAAATGATCAGTGATTGAGGGCATTGAGAGATAGCGATCGCATCAATGAGTAAAAATTCAGGGCAATTTTCAGGCTTCGTGAGTTCTACTACACCCAAACAGGAAATTTATAATGAATGACACAAGTCTTGGATCAGTGGTGTCACTCTGGCGATATCCAGTCAAATCGATGCTCGGTGAGGAACTGCATGTAACACAGGTCAAAGAGCAGGGTTTTTTGGGCGATCGTGCTTATGCCCTGATTGATACTGTAACCGGAATGACGGTCAGCGCTAAGAATCCGCGGAAGTGGGGCAAGATGTTTGATTGCCGCGCAACGCTGACTGAATCCAGTCAGGGAGTCGATTTATCCAGTGTTAAAATCACGCTCTCAGATGGCTCGATCTTCATCAGTAGCGCTGAGGATGCAGATCAAGTCCTGTCGCAACTGCTAGGGCGAGAAGTCAAGCTAGAATCGATCGCACCTCAAAAGCCGAGTTTAGAAGAGTATTGGCCCACCATTGAAGGGTTGCCACACCAAGATGCTGTTACTGACGAAGCGACTCTTTCTAATACCTTCTTTGACGGTGCAACGATTCACCTGCTGACCACAGCAACCCTCGATCAATTTCAAGAAATTACGCCAGATGCTCGGTTTGAGACTCGTCGGTTTCGACCCAATGTCGTGGTTAAACCAATGCAGGATGCGAAAGGATTTATCGAAAATGATTGGATTGGTCATACGATCGCGATTGGGGATGAAGTACGGCTTAGTGTGACCGGAGCTTGTCCACGTTGTGTAATGACCACAATGGCGCAGGGTGAACTACCCAATGATTTAAGCATTTTGCAAACGGCTGTCAAACACAATCAAGGCAATGTTGGAATCTATGCCAGCGTGATTCAAAGCGGCATAGTTCGACGTGGAGATCAGATTCAGTTGCTTTAACTTCAACTAGACTCAAAGCACGATAAACTCTTTCTCTCGACCTTCATCTCTGATCACCGATGTCTTTTCAAGCTGCCACCAATCTGACTGCACCAGAAGCACAAGACCTTCTCAGACAATTTATTTGTCTCGGTCATGAACCTTCTAGCCCTGACTTAGAGTGTGCGATCGTGCGAGAAGCGTTGCTTTTAGTGGTCGATCACTCTGACTACCAAATCTTTGGGATTTGCGCGGACAATGCCAGCCAAGGACAGCAAGCCCTTCACAGCTACCTGGCAGCATTAAATCGTGATGAACGCCCCGCTGTTGTATCGACTACTAACGATGCGGTTTACATCAAATACAATCCCAAGACGGGGCTGTGTAGAGCAGAACCCTATACAGGCAATCATCGAGGTGTGTTGGTTTCCTGTCAATCTGCTGACGACGATGACATTAACGAGACGTTTGGACATTTACCGATCGATCTTTTCGAGGTCTAGATCTTTAGTAGGGATGATTTGTAGGGGCAATCCCCCCGTGGTTGCCTTCCGTCAGCCCTCGTCAGGGTAGGCACGGGGGCACTACCCCTACAGACATTTTCATCATTCTGCAACGCCTCAGGATTTCTGTCCCAATTCTTTTGATCGCATCCACGCTGCTCTCACCGCTTCAATCACCGCCGATCGAAAGCCAGCTTTTTCTAACGCCGCGATTCCTGCGATCGTCGTTCCTCCCGGACTGGTGACGCGATCTTTGAGTTCGCCAGGGTGAATGCCTTCTGTTTGCAACAGTTGAGCCGTTCCGCGCACGGTTTGCAGGGCGAGTTTCAGGGCGATCGCTCTCGGCAACCCCGCGGCAACTCCGCCATCTGCCAACGCTTCAACCATCAGCGCCACGTAGCCAGGGCCAGAACCCGAAAGCCCAGTTACAGCGTCCATCATTGACTCTGGCACCTCCACCACTTCGCCAACCGTTTCTAGAATGCGTCGGGCAAGGTCTAAATGGTGAGATTGAGTGTGTTGACCTGCGGCGATCGCCGTGATTCCTGCCCCTACGGCTGCTGGAGTGTTGGGCATCGCCCGAACCACAGGCTGTCCTGGAAACGCCGATTCTAGAGCGCTGAGGGGCGTTCCGGCAAGAATTGAAATCACTAACGTGGATGGACTGCGATCGTATCCCGATAAACTCGCCGCGACGTGCTCAAAAACTTGGGGCTTGATGGCTAGGAACAGAACCTCGATCGCATTTGCAGCCAGATAATTGTCACCCGTGACCTGTACGCCATACTGCTGCGCCAGAAACTCCTGCCGCTTGATCTGTGGCTCACTCACCACCATGTCACCGGGTAAATAAACCTGCTCAACGACAAGACGGGACAATAGAGCTTCCCCCATCATCCCGCCGCCAATCATTCCAAATTTAGTAGACAAATCAGTCCCCAAAATTAATGACCCTTAAACCCGATTATTGAGCCGCTCTGACTGGCTCGGTTGCCCAAGCAGGCGTTGGTGCTGCGGGGCGTGCGGGACGGGCAGTCTGAGGTTGAGGCACTTCATGAATCACACCCGTTTGAGTGCTGACCTGAACACAGCTAGGCGTGAAGAGGAAAATGCTTTCGCCAATGCGCTCTTGGTGACCATCGATCGCGTAGGTGCCGCCTGCCACAAAATCAACCGCTCTTTGCGCTTGATCAGGGTCCATGATCGTCAGGTTTAACACGACTGATTTGCGTTCGCGCAAGGCTTGAATTGCTTGGGGCATTTCTTCAAAGGTGCGGGGTTCCATCACCACGACTTCTGAGATACCGTTGGCGGCTCCGGGCATTCCAATCACGTTATTCATGCTGTTGCTCACACCAGTTGCAATAGGGGTTTGTTCGGGAGTAATGGCGGCGCGATCGCGGAACCGTTGACGACGGGCACGGCTTTCTTCATCGGCGATCGGAGCGGGAGCCGGATTCTCTTCTTGATAAAGAGTCTGATACTCTTGCCCATCCATTTCGTCATACTCGTATTCGTAGTCTACTTGTTCGTTCAAGCCCACAAAATCCCGTAGTTTACTGAAGATATTCACGATTCAAGCTCCATCACGACTTCAAGTTGGGTGTACTGGCAAAGCAGTTTTGATCAGAGAGTAGCCAACGATACAGCTAAACTCATTTTTTAGTTAAACGAGAGAAGTAAAACTTCGAGCCGATATCTTAATGCTTAATTTAGGAATTAAGGTTTCGATTTGCGACTCAGGAAGTTTATCACATTACTGTTGAGAATTTATGAATAAACAGTATACAGCTAGTTCACAAAATTGAAAGCCCCGTAATTTTTTCTTTCAATCTCAGCCGCTATTGTATCGGGTGATTTAAAAATTGAACCAACCAATTCCTATTTTCTATACCCGATCGCCTTGAATGCATCACAAACCCTTGCATACAGCCTTTTCATGAAATAGATATCGAATCAGATTAAAGGCGATCGCTGCTCATAAAGCCTGCGACGATCGATAAAAGACCCACGGTCAAACGGTATTCTAAAGCGACACCTTACTCATATCTGACTAACACAATCAGGGCTAGTTTCAACATTGCAGAAGTCAAAATTATGGTTCAACATTGTCTTGAGAAATGCAGGACGATAAATCGGGTTTGACCGACCTTTTTGAACTCGCTTGAAACCCCAGATTTATGGCTAATTTTGATTGAAAGTTCAGTCGAGATTAGCCAGACAGGATAATTAAGATATCACTTTTTATCACATACAACAATTTTCAAAGAAAAAGCTCAGAAAAGCTCTGCAACTTATAATTGAAAGCACTTCGGCTGATATATAGATAGTTAGTAATCTAGCGACGATCGTCGGTTAGTCACTGATACAGAAGTGTTTGTTACTACCCATCTACCCATATTTGCTCACGGTACTACTTACTATATTTCCGCTCTATCAGTTATTCGCCTTCTAAACTAGGCAAACAGTTCTGCTCAAACGTAGGAACATTGAGTCGAACTCTTACCCTAAAAAGGATTGAGGGGTTAGACCCCTACTCAGCTATCAGACTTGGCTGGCAAATCCCCAAATAATATCCGTCCGGGTCGAATCATTGTGGCTCCTGCTTGGATTGCCAATAAATAATCTTCGGACATACCCATTGAGAGTTGATCTAGGTAGAGACTCCGCACATTTTGTTGTTGAATTTTAACCGCAAGTTCGCGAGTTTGCACAAAAAGATCAAAAATTTCTGTGACGCTCAGACCTAAAGGCGCGATCGTCATCAATCCTCTAATCTGCAAATGCTCACAATCGCTTAGTTGAGGCAAATCAGCCCAGAGTTCCGATTCCGTCCAGCCAAACTTATTGGGGT
>JAYVFW010000212.1:0-4728 GCA_043772715.1 Phormidesmis sp.
CGACCCAACGCCACTGGGCCGAGGCGATCGCTCATGCCAAACCGAGTCACCATCTGACGAGCAACCCGTGCTACTTGCTGGAGGTCATTAGAAGCGCCAGTCGTCACTTCTTCTTCACCGTAGACAAGTTCTTCAGCCAACCGACCACCGAGAGCCACCGCCATCTGATTTTGCAGATAAGAGCGGGAGTATAAGCCAGAATCCATCCGGTCTTCGCTGGGCGTGAACCACGTTAAACCACCCGCACGACCGCGAGGAATAATACTGATTTTTTGCACCGGGTCATAATCGGGCATCAAAGCACCGACCAAGGCGTGACCCGCTTCATGGTAGGCGACTAGCTCTTTGCGCTTTTCGCTCATGACGCGATCTTTCTTCTCAGGACCTGCTAAGACGCGATCGATCGCATCGTTGACTTCATCCATCGAAACTTCGGTCAGGTTGCGACGAGCGGCAAGAATAGCGGCTTCGTTGAGCAGGTTAGCGAGGTCAGCACCCGTGAAGCCAGGAGTCCGGCGGGCAATTTTCTCAAGGTCAACATCTTTTGACAGCGTTTTGCCGCGAGAGTGGACGTTGAGAATTTCGAGGCGACCTGCATAATCGGGGCGATCGACGACGACTTGACGGTCAAAACGACCCGGACGCAAGAGCGCAGCATCCAAGACATCGGGACGGTTAGTAGCGGCGATGATGATGATTCCGGTGTTGTCCTCAAAACCATCCATCTCGGTCAGCAACTGGTTAAGGGTTTGTTCCCGCTCATCGTTGCCGCCGCCCAAGCCAGCACCGCGCTGACGACCGACTGCATCAATTTCATCAATGAAGACGATGCAAGGCGCGTTGGTTTTGGCTTGCTCAAATAAGTCACGGACGCGAGACGCACCCACGCCGACAAACATTTCAACAAACTCAGACCCAGAGATTGAGAAAAAGGGAACGCCCGCTTCACCCGCAACGGCTCTTGCTAGAAGAGTTTTACCCGTTCCAGGCGGTCCGACGAGCAGAACACCTTTGGGAATCTTGGCACCGACTGCGGTAAAGCGATCGGCGTTTTTCAAGAAGTCTACAACCTCATTCAGCTCTAGCTTTGCCTGGTCAATGCCTGCGACATCCCCAAAAGTAACCTGGGTTTGTGGCTCCATTTGCACTCTGGCTTTTGATTTGCCAAAGTTCATCGCCTGGTTGCCCGGCCCGTTTTGGGCACGACGCAGTAGGAAGAATAGACCCACCAGCAGCAAAACAGGAAAGAATAGACTACTCAGCGCTCTCAGCCAGAAGCTTTCGTCTTGTTGAGGCAGCACTGAGATATCAACATTATTCTTAATCAAGATATTAATCAGGTCGGGGTCGCTAGGTAAGTTGACCCGAACATAAGTGCCATCTTGAAGCTGCGCCCGTGCGATGCTGCGATCGGCGCTAATGCTGACTTTCTCGACTTTATTACTTTGAACTTCTTGGACAAATTGGCTATAGCGCCAGGTGGTGCCTGGGGCAGGCTGTTTGTCAAAGAATGCGGTTGCCAATGCAATGACAACGATTGCCAGGAGCGCGTACAGTCCTGCGTTTCTCCAGCGTTTATTCACCAGCGGTATTCCTCCTAGCGTTAGGGATGAGGAGATTCTCAATTTTTTATGTTAATTAATATTAACTCACTGTGAGAATCTTCTGAGGGGTTAGGTGAAAAAAAGCCCTCGCAATCTCTGAAAACTTAGGTGGGCTGGGCTATAGAGCAGTGAGTCAGCATCTCTCAGAATTGTGTGAATTGGAATTACTTCCATCACGCAATTGGTGTAAGCGATCGCCTCAAATGTCTCGATCAACTCAGCATTCCAGAATTTCTCGATTACTCCTTCATTCTGCCATCTCAGTTTGTGGATCAGGTGATTTCTCAAAATTCCGGGGAGAATTCCTACCTTTAGGGGAGGAGTATAGCAAGCTCCATTGCGCCAACCCCACAGATTTCCGGTGCTGGTTTCGAGCCAGTTGCCTGTGTCGTCGGTAAGAATCGCTTCCTGTGCGCCCGATCGCTGCGCTTGTTGAAGTGCCAGCCACGGGGCGAGATGATTTCCGGTTTTGTGATTGGGGAGCGATCGCTGCAAGTGAGAATCTGCGACCCAGGCGACAATTCCGTTTTGCTGACGTTGGGCTAAATCTGGCGGCAAAAATCGTCCGGTGATCCACTCACGCCCATCGGGAAAAATCACGATTCTGAGGACTGGAAATTGGATCGCTAACAATTCTGCCCCTTTACGGATTCGTTCCCAGTTGGGCTGTGACCAGTCAAAGGCTTCTAAGCTAGATCGCAGTCGAGTCAGATGTTCTGTCCACTGAGTCAGCGGATGATCGAGCGATTGGTAAACGCGCAAAGTGGTGAAGACGGTGGCTCCGTAGATTAAAGCAGGATCGTCGATCGCCAGTTCCAGCCTTTGCCCTCTGATCAGTTGTCCGTCATACCAAAAAACAGGCTTTTCCACAGTTTTACTGAAGCAATAGACAGCTAGAATTAAGACTACTAATTTCCTCAATCCAAGAGCACAATGACCACGCTGCTCATTCAATCTGAATCCATTCCTCTGACAGTTCATCTCCCTTCTACGGGAAAAACAACTCACGAGCAATTCTACGAATTGTGTCAAATGAATTCTGAGTTGCGACTTGAGCTGTCTGTGAATGGGGAAGTGATTATTATGCCGCCAGCTTTTTCAGATACGGGCAATCGTAACTTTAACATTGCCGTTCAGCTAGGAGTTTGGGCAGACCAAGACGGTACAGGGGAAGCCTTTGACTCTAGTACAGGTTTCACGTTACCGAATGGAGCCATTCGATCGCCCGATGCTTCCTGGATCAAATCTGATCGCTGGAATGCCCTCACCGACAAACAAAAAGCCTCGTTTGCGCCCATTTGCCCTGATTTTGTGATTGAACTGCGATCGGCTAGCGACACTCTAAAAAGTCTGCAAAACAAAATGCAGGAATATATTGAGAATGGAGCGATGCTGGGGTTTTTGATCGATCGCAAAAACAGCACCGTTCAGGTTTATCGTCCGGCACGATCGCCCGAAATTCTGTCCAATCCAAAGTCAGTGAGTGGTGATCCAGAATTACCAGGGTTTGTTTTGCAAATGGCGAAGATTTGGTGACAAGCAACCGATCGCGTTTTATGGCTCAAATCCCATTGCTCGAAGTCCTTGTTTGATGCGATCGCCCTCCGGTGATCCGGCTTTTTCGTGGAGCGCGATCGCTTGTCCAAATGCCACCAAACTTTCTTGAACACTGCCAAGCTTTAAGAGAACTACACCCAGATTTTGATAAGCTTCAGCGTAGTCCGGTTGTAGCTCAATCGCGGTTTGGTAACGGGCGATCGCGTCCCCAAATTGTCCGAGGGCTTTTAAGGTGATGCCGAGATTGTGGTGAGCGATCGCCAACGCTGGATCGATTTCTAACGCTTGCTCATATAAAGCCTTTGCACCCAATAAATCGCCTTTTTCTTTGAGCAAATTTCCCCAGTTATTAATGGCACCTAATTTTAGAATAGGCAAAATCGATTGTTGAACCGCTAACTGATAGTGTTGCTCTGCTTGAAGCGAATTTTGCTCGGCATAAACACAACCCAGATGATAGTGCAATTCATACAAAATTGGAGCCTCGATCTGAGACTGATTTTGAAGCGATCGCAGTCCCCATTCTAGTAATCGCAACCCTCGCGTTTTCGCTCCCATTGCAACATACAATGCACCTAGCTTGCTGCACACATAAGGATCGGCGGGATGATCTGCCAAAAAGCCTTCCATGATAGTGCGGGCTTTGGTGAATTTATCGCGGGACGCGATCGCGCTTGCCTGATAGCCATAGTGCAAAATCGCGACATCAGGTAAATGGCCGATTTGCCAGTCAGGTTCGTGACGTAGAATCGCCTCAACGCTGTCGTCTACCATCGCGTGATAGGGGCGAGTGAAATGAATGTCTGGATGGCGGCGAAACAGCCGAGACACCATCGAGTAAGGTGACTGCGCGGCTCCCACTTCTTGACGGACGAGGTTAATCAAGAGATGGTGTTGACTGCAAATTGCTTGCCGAAGTTCAGGAATGATCTCTGGCACTAACACTTCGTCAGCATCTAACACGAGAACCCAGTCACCTTGCACGTATTTAAGCGATTCGTTTCGGGCGGCTGAGAAATCATTGCACCATTCAAACGAATAAACGCGAGCGTTGAAAGATTGGGCGATCGCGATCGTGCTATCGGTCGAGCCAGTGTCTAAGACAACCATTTCGTCAACAACATCACGCACACTAGCGAGACACTGCGGCAACGCTGCCTCTTCATTTTTAACAATGATGCAGAAACTGAGGGTAGACATGACTTGGCATGATGAATGATGCTTCTTCAAGATACAGGGATTCGCTCATACCCACTTCAAAAACAATTGCGACTGATGGAACGATCGCGAAAGGGCGCGATATGCCGTGCCCTACCAGCGCCAAAACGCCAAGCTCGTCCGGTTGCGACTCATGAATGCCTCTGTACAGTAATTTGATCAGCGCTACGGCTCTGCTCTCCCTGCCTGATTTCGCGTTCTAGGAAATAATTTAGAAGCGTTCTGAGTAGGACGATCGCGCCCAAATTTGAAATATCTTCACGAGTCGGGGCAACGGCAGTGCGAAGAATGTCACTGGCAACGGTGAACTCTAAACCCAATGCCAACCCTCGCCCCAACTGCAAGCGAA
>JAYVFW010000213.1:0-4727 GCA_043772715.1 Phormidesmis sp.
GATATAGCGGCACCGAATATCTCAAATCAGCCGACGAGATGCGGATGCTGTTTCGCGACCACTTGCCCGATGACGTGATTGAGGAAGCGATCGTTACCACCGTCGAGGTTGCCAACAAAATCGAAGAATACAAAATTCTGGATGAGCCGCGCATTCCTAACTATCCCGTTCCGACGGGTCAGACCCACGATGCCTATCTAGAGCAAATCACCTGGGAAGGACTGTTTAAGCGGCTGAAATGCCAGTCTCGCGCTGAGGTCAGCCAAGTCTACCAGGATCGTCTGGTCTACGAACTCGAAATGATGCAGCAAATGGGGTTCGCGACCTACTTTCTAGTGGTGTGGGACTACATCAAATACGCCAGAGATCATGGCATTCCCGTCGGTCCGGGGCGCGGATCGGCAGCCGGATCACTCGTCGCCTATGCCCTGGGGATTACGAACATCGATCCGGTGCATCACGGCTTGCTGTTCGAGCGGTTTCTCAACCCTGAACGCAAATCAATGCCGGATATTGACACCGATTTTTGCATCGATCGCCGCGATGAAGTGATCCAATACGTCACTCAAAAATATGGCACTGAACGAGTCGCGCAGATCATCACCTACAACCGCATGACTTCTAAAGCGGTTCTCAAAGACACCGCGCGAGTGTTAGACGTGCCTTATGGCGATGCCGATCGCATGGCAAAACTGATTCCGGTAATTCGAGGCAAACCCGTCAAATTGGAGGTAATGATCTCTGACAAAACGCCAGCGCCAGAATTCAAGGAGAAATACGACAAAGATCCCAAAGTGCGGCACTGGTTAGATACGGCGATCGGCATTGAAGGCACCAACAAAAGTGTGGGCATTCACGCCGCCGGAATCGTGATTTCATCCGATCCGCTAGACGAGGTTGTGCCCCTGCAACGCAACGCCGATGGCGCGGTCTTCACCCAGTACTACATGGAGGATATCGAAACCCTGGGTCTGCTAAAAATGGACTTTTTGGGACTCAAGAACCTGACGATGATCCAAAAAACGGTGGATCTGGTTGCACAGACTCGTCATGTGACGATCGACCTCGACAATCTATCGCTCGAAGATCCCGAAGTTTACAAGCTTTTGGCACGAGGCGAGTTGGAAGGCGTGTTTCAGCTTGAGTCATCGGGAATGCGGCAAATTGTTCGCGAACTCAAACCATCAGGAATCGAGGATATTTCATCAGTGCTTGCCCTTTATCGTCCGGGTCCGCTCGATGCAGGGCTGATTCCCAAATTCATCAACCGCAAACACGGGCGAGAAGCGATCGACTACGCGCACGATATTCTCAAACCGATTCTCAATGAAACCTACGGCATCATGGTCTACCAAGAGCAAATCATGAAGATTGCTCAAGATATGGCGGGCTATTCGCTCGGTCAGGCGGATCTGCTGCGGCGAGCGATGGGCAAAAAGAAAAAATCTGAAATGGAAAAGCACCGCGAAATGTTTGTCGAAGGTGCCGGGAAAAACAACGTTAAAGCCAGTATTGCAGATGCACTATTTGAGCAGATGGTGCAATTTGCTGAATATTGCTTTAACAAATCCCACTCAACCGCTTATGGATACGTCACTTATCAAACCGCTTATCTAAAAGCAAACTATCCCGTCGAATATATGGCGGCATTGATTACCGCTAACAGTGGCGATCAAGATAAAGTCCAGAAATATATTGCTTCTTGCGTCAGCATGAATATTCAGGTGCAGTCGCCTGATATCAATCGCTCTGGAGTAGACTTTACGCCGACTGGAGAAAATATTTTGTTTGGCTTAAACGCCGTCCGAAACGTGGGGCAAAGCGCGGTCGAAGCCCTTCTTGTCTCTAGAGAAGAAAAAGGTGAGTTCAAATCACTGGCAGACTTGTGCGATCGCATAGACTCCCGCGCCATTAACCGCCGAGCCTTAGAATCTCTGATCTACTGCGGAGCCTTTGACACCGTTGATCCAAATCGCAATCAGCTCATTCAAGACTTAGAGCTAGTGATGGATTGGGCACAATCTCGCGCCAAAGATCGAGCTAGCGGTCAGGGCAATTTGTTCGACTTAATGGGCGGCGCAAGCCAGCAATCCAGTTTCGAGACAGCACCCAAAGCGCCAAAAGTGCCCGACTTTCCGCAGCAGGAAAAACTGCGGCTAGAGAAAGAAGTTCTGGGGTTCTATATTTCTGACCACCCGCTCAAACAGTTGCAGGAGTCAGCAAAGATGCTCGCGCCGATCAGCTTGAGTGATTTGGGCGATCGCCAGGAAGGAGACAGCATCAGCGCGATCGTCATGCTCACCGCTGTCAAAGCCGTCACCACCAAAAAGGGCGATCGCATGGCAATCATCACGATCGAAGACCTGACCGGACACTCAGAAGCCGTCGTCTTCCCCAAATCGTTTGAGCGCATTGGACACTTGATCATTCCTGATGCGCGGCTGATGGTGTGGGGCAAAGTTGATCGCCGCGATGATCAGGTGCAGTTCATCCTTGACGATGCAGAACCGATCGAAACCGTTCGCATGGTGATGGTCGAACTCGAACCGAATATGGCGAGCGATAGTCAAGAACAATATCGGCTGCGGCAAATCTTGCAAGAGCAGCGAGGCGAAGACCATAGTGCTAGGATTTCAGTGGTGGCGATCGTCAGTGCCCACGATCGTCGTTACTTTGTCCGGTTTGGGCAAAAGTTTCGGGTGCAAGACGAACAAGCAACCGTGACTGCCCTAGAAAAAGAAGGATTTCGGGCACGAGTGTCTTCGTTAGTCAGTGCTTAAGCGATGACAGATATGTTGTTTCATTGGGTGATTTTGCGGCGGGATGTGCCGGAAAGTGCGGCGGTGATGGGCGATCGTGGGGTGATTGTGGATGAGTTGCCGTTTTCTCAAGTGCTTCAGGAATCGGGCTATACGATCGAGGTATTTCGGCAAGGGAAAACGCTGGATGTGGTGTCGGTTCCGCGATCGTGGGTGAAGGTTTTAGCCGAGGTCTGGGGGCAAGCGGAGGTTTCTACGATCGAAGTGAGCTGACCTGCAAGCTTCACAGGATCGCGAATCTTCGTCCCTACAAAGCGATCGGCTCTGATGCCGCCCCAAAGCCTGTGTATTTCCGCATATTTGGAGCCTGAAACCCCAGCACAATATTTTCTCTCAACACTCCCATTTCCATTAAATCATGGGCGACTTGCTGTTCTGTTGTGTTCTGCTGCACCCAAATCTTGCCATCGCGAATATCGAGATGCAAAACACAGCCATACACCCGGCGATGCCCATCCCAACCTACATTCATCGCTTGATAGTGATCCTGTTGTGTATCAAACACGGTGTACGACTCAATCTCGCCGTTGGCGATCGGGGCTGATACATACTCGCTCAGATAGGTCTGAATCAAGGCTCGATACTGGTCTACTGTTTGATCCATTGCACAATCACCTCTAAGTCTGGGTCGTAAATTAGTCGGCTAATCTGATAACGCTCTACCGAAATTTGCGCGAATTCTCGCTGAAAGAAGGACTCATGCACTGAAATGGGAATCGCCAAATATAACAGTCGATCGGGTTCTTTCAGTTCTAGAGCGAGACGATAGTTGAGAAACTGTCCTAGTGCTGCGTGGTAATCCGTCAGTGGAGAGTCTCCCAAAAACGTTTTGATCTCAACCGCGATTTTCTCCCCGGCACGATCGGCAGCCAGTAGTCGTTCTGCTCCTAAGTCAATCTCAAACTTAGTTCCTCCTACATCTAGCTTGAATGGATCAGTCACGATCCATTGCTCTTTTTGTAATCCAATCTTAACCGACTGATGAAATAGGTCTTTCGCTGCCATGCTGTCTTCCTTGGCGATCGCTCCACAAGTTTCAAAGGAGCGCGGCTGTAGATATTATGGATTCCATCGTCGTCACTTCGAGTAGGGATATTATTTATGCTCCAGGAGTATAAGTTGTTTGGCAGAATTCTAGTGAATAGGGCGATCGCGCTGCTCAAACTCAGGAATCGCGATCGGGTGGGTGAGAACGATCGCTAAATCAACCCCAAGCGGCGCAGAAGGGAGCGAATGAATCGGCGAAGCGATCGCGTCGTGTGATGGAGCTTTCGCACCATTCGAGAGAGGCGTGAACTGGCGCGGGTGGGTGGCTTCGCCTCGCTAAGGCTGCGGGTGGGCGATCGCATCTGCTGACGGACACTCTCTAGATTTTCTTGCACCATTTGAGTATTGGGATGATTGATTCCTAATGTTCTCTCAAACATCTCCAAAGCTTGCCCATACAACGGTTCTGCTTCACTCAGCCGTCCTTGTGAGTCGTAGAGCGATGCCAAGCTGTTGATACTGGTTGCCACATCGGGGTGGTCGCCCTCGAACAGCCGTTGCCTCATCTCCAAAGCTTGCTCAAGCAACGGTTCTGCTTCACTCAGCCGTCCTTGTGATTTGTAGAGCAATGCCAAGTTGTTGAGACTGCCTGCCACCTTGGGGTGGTCGCCCTCAAACAGCCGTTGCGTCAACGTCAAACATTCTGCATATTGAGATTCTGCATCCTTGAACAGTGCTTGTCCTGCATAAAATCGTGCGAGTCCGTTGTAGATCCAATCGAAGTCATTGTCGGTTTGAGGCTGAAGAAATCTTTCTGCTACTTCTTGTATGTGCGATCGCACCACTCCAAACCATTCAATATCCTTCGTCGTTGGATTGTCTGGCATTCGACTTGCGATCTCTATCATCTCCGACACAAAA
>JAYVFW010000214.1:0-14492 GCA_043772715.1 Phormidesmis sp.
GGTTAAATGTTTCTGCCTATTATTCTAAAACCGAGACAAGGCTTAGTTTTACTTCAATGCCTCTTCAAGTTTGTTTTGATTCCACAAGGTGCGATATAAGCCGTCTGTCTCTAGCAATTGCCCGTGAGTTCCTGATTGCATAATTTGCCCTTGATCCATCACGAAAATCCGATCGGCAGATGCCGCCGCCGAGAGTTGGTGAGAAATAAACACCACCGTTTTACGCTGCGTTCCTTCTGAGAGGTTTCTCAAAATCTGAGTGGCGGTTTGGTTGTCTACACTCGACAGCGCATCGTCTAAAATCAAAATCGGGCTATCGACTAAGAGCGCACGAGCAAGAGCAGTTCGTTGTCGTTGACCGCCAGAAAGCGTAATTCCTCGCTCACCGACGATCGTGTCATAGTGCTGCGGAAAGTTGAGAACCTCATCGTGAATCTGCGCCTGTTTTGCCGCTAACTCAACTTCAGATAACTCTGCATAGACTTTGCCATAGCGAATGTTGTTTTTAATCGACGTGCTAAATAGAAAACTTTCTTGCGGCACATAAGCGATCGCGCTTCGCAAATCTTCAATCCGCAAACTCGTAATGTCATAGCCATCTAGAAATAGCTGATTAGGAGCGATATCCAACAGCCGGGGAAGCGCATTCGCCAAGGTGGATTTGCCGGAGCCGATCGCGCCCACGATCGCGACAGTTTCCCCTGGGGCAATTTCAAAGCTGATGTGATTGAGCGCCGGAACTGCCTTTTCTGGCTCATTAGTTGGATAGGTGTAGAGCAAATCCCGCGCCGTTAATCTGCCTTTCACCTGGTCGATCGCTAAAGGAATTGCATCGGGTTTGTCTTTAATTTTGGGTTCAACCGTGAGAATAGATTCGACTCGATCAATACTCACTTCACCCCGTTGATAAGCCGTAATTGTAAAACCCAGCAGCGCTGTCGGAAACACCAATTGTCCAACGAGCAGCAAGAGTGCGATGAAATCACCGACTGAGATGGTGCCATTGGCGATCGCGCCGCCGCCAAACCACAGCAAGATTAATCCACTTAAATAACCCAACCCTTGCAGAATCGGAAACAGCGTATTGCGGGTCTTTGCCAATTGCAGATTCGCGTCCAGCAATTGGCGGTTTAATTGCCGAAACGCCTTACGCTCATTTTCTTCTTGACCATAGATTTTGATTAGCGCAATGCCGCTCATGTCTTCTTGAATCAACTCGCTCATGGTCGAGAGTTCTTCTTGCACGGCAAGCTGTTGATTTCGCAACTTATGGCTAAACAAATTCACCAAAATCAGCATAAACGGATAGACCGAGATTGCCAGCAAGCTCAATTTCACGTTAATCCGCAGCATGACGGGCAGCGTTA
The DNA here is from genome assembly GCA_043772715.1 of Phormidesmis sp. Taxonomy (GTDB): domain Bacteria; phylum Cyanobacteriota; class Cyanobacteriia; order Leptolyngbyales; family Leptolyngbyaceae; genus Phormidesmis_A. The sequence goes on from JAYVFW010000214.1 coordinate 1,368, forward strand.
GCGCATAAGCAAAGGTCGTGTTTGCCAAACTCAGCACTGCAAAACCGAGCAAGCGACGAATGTTTTCGACATCGCTGGTCGCCCGATTGATTAAATCTCCGATCGTATTCGTTGCGAAATAAGACGGCTCTAGCCGCAGCAGATGACTAAAGATCTTTTGCTTGAGATCAAACTCAACTTGCCGCCCCACCCCAAACAGCAACGTGCGTGAAATCATTCGCACACACCACATCACTGAAGCAAGCACCAAGATCAGCCCCACAAAAAATAAAACCCGATCGACGCTGAAGGTGACTCCTAGCTCATCGATCGCGTCTCGAATCAAAAGCGGAATGTAGACCGCCAGCGCGTTCACAACCAGCAAAATGCCGATCCCTAACGACGTATTGCGCCAGTGGGGACGTAAATAAACCCCTAGTTTTTGAAGCTGAGAACGCGCCATGAGCAGAGACTCTATCAAATTAGAAACTCTCTCATCCTATCGCTATCTCCAATGTAGAGACATGACAGATCGTGCCCCTACGTTTGATGAATCGCAATTGTTTTTGAAATCGGGTTTAGATCGTGCTGACGGGTCTAATCCACCCCCGCAGGAAATAATAGATCGAGGCAATGTACTCGTTGACCACGCGGGAACTTAGCGCAAATGCCTGAGTGTTGGGCAGCAAATCACCTAACCGAAACCCGCGCTCAGTTAAATCTCGACCCTGAGTACGCCGTCGCAGTGAGTCGCGCTGCGGCAGCGTGTGAAAATCAGTGGGGCGAGAAACAATCGTGATCACTGTTTCTGATCCCCGATTATTAAACTCTCGGCTAAACGTTAGGGCCGATCGACTCATTTCGATCGCAGAAGTGACTAAAAAAAGCTGATTTCCAAAGTTAATCCGTCGAGCGCGCAGCAGGGCTTGGACGTTGAACGCACTGTCGTGCACGGTAGGGCTATTGTTGTCTTCTAAAATGCTGCCCGCCGGAACGCCCTGATTTTGCAAAAATCTCACAATATCTCTTGCTTCTGAGGTGTTTTCTCGCGTATCGCCCTCTTTGCGATCGCGCCCCTCTCTAGACCCAGCGCTCACCACTAGCAAAGGATTAGTGCCCCGCCCCACTTCTTCTTGATAAAGTCGCGCCGCGTAGATTAAGCGATTGCCCTGCTCAGTGAGTTGAATCGGCTGCTGAGTCAGAATATTGTAGGCATTTTCAGTTAATGGCTCCGCTGGCTGAATCAGGGGCGCTTGAGCGGTCTGAGTTGCGGTCGGAGCAGGAGCAGGCTGAGTTCGCGGACGAAGCTGGAGCCGAGTCGTGTCTTGACCCAGCAGCACGATGACGCGCTGTCCTCCTAAAGTCTCTGCCGGAGCCGCACGAGTGATTTGTAGGGCTTGGGCTTCTGAGCGTTGAGCTAGAAAATAAGACACCGCCGGAATGCTCAAAATCAGCAACAACGGAATTGCAACTCTCAGCAAGATTAAGCCTGTTTTAGAAACCGTCCCCCTAAAAATTCCTGGTAAGACAATCAGCAAGAAAATCAGAACTAAACCCAAAGGGCTAAAGGGAACAGCAAGAACCTGCCAAATATCTCCAAATAGCCCCTCAGCCGGGCCCCCTCGATAAAAGGTGAGGGCGGCCACTCCTAGCAGCAGCAAAATAACCAATCCACCTAAAAACGCTCTAGGTAATGCTTTGAGCAAAACATACCAGGTGAAAAGCCCGACGACGACCCAAAGCAACACCTGGGTTAAGAGTACAAATACGTCTGTTACCAATAAGACCATGCTGTAATTCCTTAAAGTTCTGTGGCGAACCTCATTTAGTATTTAGACTCAACTTCTAAACTTTCACGAAGTTAATTTATCAGCAACCCATTTAGGAAGGCGTAAATGCCTCAAAACCCCATTTCGTCTAGGATTGTACCGAAAATTGTCGATTTATCATCCAAAATAAGCCCGATCGCTGCATTTTTTTTCAACCTGAAGTTTAGAGTGCCAAAACTTTAGTCGAATTTTCGGCGCTAACCTGGCGCACAAAGAGCAAAAATCGTGCAAAATGCAGGATTGTTACTCTCATAGGACTACGCAAACCTCGGAGGTTTTAACCAAGAATCAAGCATCGTGACCGACAGAGTGGCTTAAACCTCCGAGGTTTTGGTCGAAAGCATTGCTAAGTTTGGTTGATTAGAAAGGTGTTGTGACGATGAGGAACGATCGGTGGAACTAATTCTGGCAGGAATTGTGTTTGTTGTAATCTTTTTTCTCTTAATGCAAGAGCTTTTTGGGGGAAAGAAGAAAAAATAACGGCGATCGAGATCTGGGATCAAGCAGACAAACCGCTAAAAGTTTAGCGAGATCCTGACAATCTCACTTAAGTCTTCTGTAGGCATTCGATGAGCTTGTCCTGAAAACTGGAGGCTTGTACTGGATAAAGTTTTAGGATTTAGAAGAATCCCTGAATCTTGAAAAGAACTGCAATCTCGTGAGGATCTAGCGTGCAATCAGATAAACCAGCCATTTTAGTCACTGGCGGAGCTGGATATATTGGCTCCCATGCGGTGTTAGCCCTTCAACGCGCCGGGTATCACGTCGTCATTCTCGACAACCTGGTCTATGGGCATCAAGACCTCGTAGATCAAGTGCTCAACGTTGAATTGGTAGTGGGCGACACGAACGATCGGGCATTGCTCGATCGCCTGTTTTCCTCGCACAAATTTGCGGCAGTCATGCACTTTGCGGCATATGCCTATGTCGGCGAATCGGTCACTAAACCCGATAAATATTATCGCAACAATGTGGTAGGCACCCTGACTCTGCTAGAAGCGATGACAGCGGCAGCGATCGACAAATTTGTCTTTTCTTCGACCTGTGCCACCTATGGCGTTCCTAACGCGGTGCCGATCCCAGAAGACCACCCTCAAAATCCGATTAATCCCTACGGGGCGACAAAGTTGATGGTCGAGCGGATCTTGGCTGATTTTGACCAGGCGTATGGACTCAAATCGGTGTGCTTTCGCTATTTTAATGCCGCAGGCGCAGACCCTGATGGGCAATTAGGCGAAGACCATGCCCCAGAAACCCATCTGATCCCGCTGGTGTTAATGACCGCGTTGGGCAAGCAGGATTCAATTTCGATTTTTGGCACCGACTATCCCACCCCTGACGGAACGTGCATTCGTGACTATATCCATGTCACTGATCTGGCCCAGGCACACGTCTTGGGGTTGGAATATCTTTTAAAAGGCGGACACTCAGAAACATTTAACCTGGGCAACGGCAGTGGCTTCTCGGTTAAAGAGGTGATCGAGAGTGCGCGTCAGGTGACGGGAACCCCGATCGCTGCCATTGAACACGATCGTCGCCCTGGCGATCCCCCGGCATTAGTGGGCAGTGGCGAAAAAGCCCGAACCATCTTAGGCTGGAAGCCCGAATATCCTGACATCAGCCAGATTCTGACCCATGCATGGCAGTGGCACCAAAAGCGTCACGGGGCAAAGTAATCGTGAATTCGCGTAGGGGCATGGCACCGCCGTGCCCGTTATTCTTGCAAATAACCGACATTATCCAATCCACATCCAACCCACAATTCTAAAACGCCCCTACCCTAGCAAAAATGACGTAGAGGGTCTTTAGAATCAAAACCAAATCATAGAGCGGTGTCCAGAGAGCCTGATAGCGCAAATCAAGCTTAACGATATCCTCAAAGTCAGTAATGGTCGATCTCCCATTCACCTGCCATTCACCTGTCAACCCTGGTTTAACGGTTAGACGCTGCCAGTGATGGTCGCTATAGTGAATGACCTCATCGGCAGTGGGTGGGCGCGTTCCTACCAGGCTCATTTCTCCAGTCAAAACGTTCCAAAATTGCGGTAGCTCGTCTAGACTGGTGCGACGAAGAAGTCTCCCGACTCTAGTGACGCGGGGGTCTTGCTGATTTTTGAAGATCAGCCCTTGGGCTTCATTCTCAACTTGGGTCTTTAGCGCCTCTGCATTGTTGACCATTGAGCGAAACTTATAGATGCGAAACGGCTTGCCCATCAGCCCATATCGCTCCTGACTATATAAAATGTTGCCGGGGCTATCGAGCCGAATGACGATCGCCATCGGCAGGAAAATTAAGCCGACGATTCCTAGCCCAATGAGGCTGCCCATCACGTCGATCGCTCGTTTGACAGTAGAGCAAGTCGATCGATGAGGGACGTTAAGGTGAACAGAAGCCGTAATCATAAAATCGGCAACCCCTGATTAAGATTTAGCGCGTACGATCGAGCTAGTTTCAGTTATGGGAACGGTAAAAATACTGAAAATGCTGGTCTGATCACGCATATCCCAGCATATAGTTAACGTCTTGGTGAGCGACAGTGCTAAACGCAACACTTCCTCAAATCTTTTTGTTGCTTGGATAAATTAAAGTCTTTGTGAAGTTCTGATGAAGAGCACAAGCTGGAGGAGCGTCGAGCCGTAGTCTATTTGAGAAGAGGGTTTGGGGCGTGACAGAATCTGACAATCGTTTAGAAGCTGCGGTCGGGGAGATTGCAGAAACCGTGCTGGCAGCGGCTGACGCGATCGAACAACTCGCCGATCGTTTAGATGAGTTATCGTCTCAAGTTCAGCAGCAGGGCTATGAAATTTTTGCCTTGAGCGACGCGATGCAAACGTTAGCAGCAAACCAGGCTGACACACTGATTCGACTGTCTGAGTTGACCGAAACTTTGCAGCAGATGAATGCGTCTCTAAAAGAAACTGATGATTCTTCCTCCGGGGAATTACGGAGCAACCGAGCTTAAGACTCAAGATTCTGGCAGTTACGATTCTTTGCGTAATTCATTAAACCTTGATAATTCTGTCGAGTTGGAAACAATTTGCAGACAAGGTTTTATACTTTAGAGTTCAACCTTACCTTTGATGCCCAAAGGTTGAATGAAGTCAAGACATTTGAGTATTACCCGAACGGGTAAGTGATTTTGACCGGGGTTGTAAGGCAAACTCTATATCAGGGCATTGAGGACGGCAACTTCATGACACTTGCAGAAGAAATTGCTGACAGATGGCGTTTACAGTTACAGAGTGATCTGCCCAAGAGCAGTCGATCGACTCACGAGACTATCATTCAATGGCTTTTAGGCGAAGGCCAGTCGCGGTTTGATGACTTGCTTCCCCAGCAGCTAACGATCGCTAAACAAGCGATGGATTATCGCTATCGCATTCTGTGCCAGCGCTATCTAGACGCAGGGCCCGAACGTGCTTATAAAGGGCTGATTCAGCGATTGAGTAGCCTGTTTTTGATTCGTAACAAAATTCGCACCTGGATTGCGCTCTCGCGCGATCGTCAGCGATCGGTGGTCGATGTGCTGCAAGAAGTGATTCAAGAATTGCTACAGAACGATCACTATATGCAGCAGCAAATTTCTTGGATTGCTCAATGCACGAGTGATCCCCGGCTTCGCAACGCGCTTGTTTTAGCCAGCACCGAAGAATATTGTCTCCGCCCGATTCGCAATCAGCCGCTTTTGGTCTATCGCTTTGTCAATTATCTGCGACGCTCTCAGCGTGGCGGCATGACTCAGGTTCCGGTTGCTGATTTTATTCGCCTAGTCTCAGAAGAGATTTCCCCCGATGACGCTGAAGGGTCAGTCAGTTTGCTTGATGGGCAGGCGATCACTCACTATCAAGAAGCGCAGGCTCAAGAACAACAGCAAGAACTGCGGCTGACGATCGCGCAAGAGTTTGAGTCTTATTTAGCAGAGCGAGTTGACCCCCTAGCGGCTGAGTGGCTCAAGCTTTATTTGCAAGGGCGATCGCAGGAGGCGATCGCGCAAGATCTCGATATGCCGATCAAACAAGTTTATCGACTGCGAGAAAAGGTCAACTATCACGCCGTTCGGGTCTTTGCCTCTAAAAATCAGCCAGAACTTGTGACCGAATGGTTAGGACGTTAAGCCAAATGTGATCCCTACGACTCGTGACAGATTCAGAGTTTGCTTTAATGAATCACAATTGACCCGAAACGTCGTTGGCGATATTCACTATGACCGTTGCAAACTCGATCTCCACTAAGGCTCCTCTGTCTCCAGAAGACCTGCAAAAGATAGATGCTTACTGGCGGGCTGCCAACTATTTGTCGGTCGGGCAGATCTATTTGCGCGCCAATCCTTTACTCAAAGAGCCGCTCAAACTAGAGCAGGTCAAACCGCGATTGCTCGGTCACTGGGGCACCACGCCCGGTCTAAATTTCATCTATGCTCACGTCAATCGACTGATCAAACGCTACGATCTGAACGCGATTTATGTCGCTGGGCCGGGGCATGGCGGGCCGGGAATAGTAGCAAATACTTATCTAGAGGGTACCTACAGCGAGTTTTACTCCAACATCACGCAAGACGAAGAAGGGATGCAAAAACTGTTCTTGCAGTTTTCCTACCCCGGCGGAATTCCCAGCCATGCCGCTCCTGAAACACCCGGTTCGATTCACGAAGGGGGTGAATTAGGGTATGCGTTAGTTCACGCTTACGGCGCGGTATTTGACAACCCTGATCTATTTGTCTGTGCTGTGGTGGGCGATGGTGAAGCTGAGACAGGCCCGTTAGCGGCGAGTTGGCATTCCAACAAGTTCATCAACCCGGCGCGAGACGGGATAGTGTTGCCGATTCTGCACTTAAACGGTTATAAAATTGCTAACCCGACGGTTTTAGCCCGGTTAGACGATCGAGAGTTAGAACACCTATTCATTGGTTACGGATACAAACCCTACTTCGTAGAAGGGAGTGATCCGGCAACGATGCACCAGCTAATGGCAGGAACGCTGGACACGATCGTTACCGAGATTCAAGGCATTCAGCGAGAAGCCCGAACGCATGGATTCACCGATCGTCCTCAATATCCAATGATCGTGATGCGGACTCCGAAAGGATGGACTGGCCCAAAAGTCGTCGATGGCATTCAAATCGAGAACACGTTTCGAGCGCACCAGGTGCCATTGTCAGAGCTAGCCAGCAAGCCCGAACACCTGCAAATGTTGGAATCGTGGATGAAAGGCTATAAGCCAGAAGAACTTTTTGACCAAACAGGCAAACTGATCCCTGAACTGGCGGAACTGGCTCCGGTGGGTGATCGCCGCATGGGGGCAAATCCTCACGCTAATGGCGGCTTATTGCTCAAAGATCTGAGACTGCCAGACTTTAACGACTATGCGATCGACATCGAAGATCCCGGCACGGTCGTAGCAGAATCGACTCGCGTGTTGGGGATGTTTCTGCGCGACGTGATGAGCTTAAATGCAGAGCAGCGCAACTTTCGAGTGTTGAGTCCTGATGAAAATAACTCAAATCGATTAACGCCTGTGTTAGAAGCCACCGATCGCGTCTGGGCTGCCGAGATTTTGCCCGGTGATGACCACCTTTCTCGTGACGGTCGGGTCATGGAAGTGTTGAGTGAGCATCTCTGTCAAGGTTGGCTAGAAGGCTATCTGCTTACAGGTCGTCATGGATTCTTCTCGTGCTATGAGGCGTTTATTCACATCGTTGACTCGATGTTTAATCAACACGCCAAATGGCTCGAAGCCTGTCGCCATATTCCCTGGAGAAAACCGATCGCGTCGCTCAATTATTTGCTAACTTCTCATGTTTGGCGACAAGATCACAACGGATTCACCCACCAAGATCCGGGCTTTTTGGATGTGGCGATCAACAAAAAAGCGACGATCGTTCGCATTTATTTGCCGCCCGATGCCAACACATTGCTCTCGGTCGCCGATCACTGTTTACGCAGTCGCCACTACGTGAATGTGATCGTTGCCGGAAAACAACCCGAACTGCAATGGCTCGACATGGATGCGGCGGTCAAACACTGCACCGCAGGATTGGGCATTTGGGGATGGGCGAGTAACGATCAAGACTGCGAACCCGATGTGGTGATGGCGTGTGCAGGCGATGTCCCGACTCTAGAAACGCTAGCAGCCGTTGACTTTTTGCGGCTACACTTCCCCGATCTCAAGATCCGCGTCGTCAACGTTGTGGATCTAATGACACTGCAACCTCAAAGTGAGCATTCTCACGGCATTTCCGATCGTGAATTTGACTCGATCTTTACAACCGATAAGCCGATTATTTTCGCGTTCCACGGCTATCCCTATCTGATTCATCGCTTGACCTATCGCCGCACCAATCACGATAATCTACACGTCCGAGGCTATAAAGAAGAGGGAACCACGACAACTCCCTTCGACATGGTGGTTTTAAATGACCTCGATCGCTTCCATTTAGCACAAGATGTCATTGATCGAGTTCCTAAACTACCTCGTGCCGCTTATGTGAAACAGATAATCCGAGACAAACTGATCGATCACAAACACTACATCATTGAGCATGGTGAAGATATGCCAGAGGTAGAAGATTGGAAATGGCAATATTACAGTGGTTCTAACGCTGAGAAATCACAGCCGAAAACCACCGTAGAACAGACCTCTGATAAAGATGCGATCGCCACAGGCGAAATGGATGACTCGGCAGCCTCGGCTCATTCATAGCGTAAGGCTGACTTGCCCTCACCCTAGCCCTCTCCCTTGGGAGGGCTACTGTGTACATACAAATGGCTCAAGTTCGGATTCCTTGGGAATCACCCCCTAAATCCCCCATTCTGGAGGACTTTGAGAAGAGAGACTTCCAAAATTCAAAGTCCCCCAATTTTGGGGGATTTAGGGGGCAGAAGCCGCTGACAACGAAGCGAAAAAACTCGTCGAACTGACATCATATTAGCCTCCACAATTCACTCCATTTACTAATCACAATCGATGAGCCTAAGACTTTACTTTCTCCGTCACGGACAAACCCCTTTTAGCCGTGAAAATAGCTACTGCGGCGCTCTCGATCCTGAACTGACTGACGAAGGCACACAAATGGCAGAAGCATTTGCCATTGCCTATCAAGCCACCGCTTGGACAGCCATCTTTGCTAGCCCAATGAAACGCACGATCGCCACCGCAAAACCACTTTGTGACGCAATTGGAATCGGAATGCAACTGCGAGATGGACTAAAAGAAATTAAATATGGCAAATGGGAAGGAGAAACCGTTGAAGCCGTTCAAGCAAACTATACAGAAGATTATGTGAAATGGCTAGCAGAACCCGCTTGGAACGCACCTACAGGCGGAGAAACAGCAGTCGAAATTGCCAATCGATCGTCCTCTGTGATTACTGAAATTCAGCAGCATTACCCCGATGGCAATGTTTTAGTTGTGTCGCACAAAGCCACGATTCGGATTATTTTATGTAGCTTGCTGGGCGTTGACTTGGGACGGTTTCGGACTCGCATTGCGGCTCCGGTTGCGTCGGTGAGTGTTGTAAAATTCGATCGTCACGGCCCTTTATTAGAGCGATTGGGCGATCGCAATCACCTGAGTGAATCGTTGCAAGCCTTGCAGGGAACATGAAGATTTTAGTGCTGAATGCTGGCTCAAGTAGTCAAAAAAGCTGTCTTTATGAGTTGGACGGCAAATTGCTCGATCAGCCACCCCAGCCAATTTGGGAAGCAAAAGTCGATTGGACTCATCGTCAGGGTTTTGCAGAAATTGAGGTCAAAACTCAGCAGGGAGCCGTTCTGCAAGCAGAGATTCTGGGACAAGACCGCCCCGCAGTGATCGCTCAGATGCTCGATAAACTGTGGCAGGGTAAAACTGCCGTGGTTCAGCAGCCTTCAGACATTGATGTTGTAGGTCATCGAGTCGTTCATGGCGGACAGGACTATCGAGAAAGCGTCCGAGTCACCGCAGAAGTGAAAGCGGCGATCGCGCGTCTCGCTATTTTCGCCCCGGTTCACAACCCCGCAAACCTAGAGGGCATTGACGCGATCGAACACGTGTTCGGCTCAGTGCCGCAAGTCGCCGTTTTTGATACGGCTTTTCACTCCGAATTGCCTTTAGCGACGCGAGTTTATCCAATTCCCTATGAGTGGTTTGAGAAAGGCATTCAGCGCTATGGATTTCACGGCATTAGTCATCGCTATTGCGCCGATCGCGCCGCTCAACTTCTGCACCGCGACAGGTCAAATCTGCAATTAATTACCTGTCATTTGGGCAATGGCTGCTCGTTAGCCGCAATTCGCGATGGTCAAAGCGTTGACACCACAATGGGCTTCACACCGTTAGAAGGCTTGATGATGGGCGCTCGATCGGGGTCAGTTGATCCCGGAATTCTGATTCATTTACTGCGGCAAGAAGGCTTTAGTGCTGACACGCTCGATCGAATGCTCAATCAAGAATCTGGCTTAAAGGGTGTGTCTGGCGTGTCTGCCGATATGCGACAAATTCGAGCCGCGATCGCGCAAAACAATCCCCGCGCAAAACTAGCGTTTGATGTTTATATTCATCGGCTTCGTGCCCAAATTGGAGCAATGCTGCCCAGTTTAGATCGACTGGATGCGCTAGTTTTCACGGCAGGCGTGGGTGAAAACACTCCAGAAGTCCGATCTGCCACCTGTGAAGCGTTTGAATTTTTGGGGCTGAAACTTGATGACTCAAAAAACACGAGCAATCCCAAAGATCAAGATATTGCAACGCTAGAGTCAACCGTTCGTGTATTAGTAATTCACACTCAAGAAGATTGGGCGATCGCGCAAGAATGCTGGAAAATTTTCATTCAATGAACTGGATGACTCGAACTTTTTCTTATAGTTGTTCCAACGCTACCCTCACCCCTGCTAATCTAAAAATGTGAAGCCAATATTGAGCGTTTTTTATGAATTATCTTGTGGCAGTGCTGGACGATCGCATTCAAGCAGAAGCCGCTTATTCTGCGCTAGAAAAAGACGGATTGCCAATGGACAAAGTATCAATCTTGGGCAGAGGCTATAAAAGTGCTGACGAATATGGCTTGATTGACCCCAACGAGCAAGCCGGAAAACAAGCCAAGGGAATGGCGGTTTGGTTGGTGCCATTTGGTTTTGCGGCGGGCTTGTCGTTTAACTACATCACTAAGTTGGATACGTTTCCGTGGGCGGGCGCGTTAGGAAATCAGCTAATCGGTGGAGTGCTAGGCGCGATCGGGGGCGCAATGGGCAGCTTTTTTATCGGTGGCGGTGTAGGGCTTGTAGTGGGCGGTGGAGATGCCTTGCCCTATCGCAATCGCCTTAACGCTGGCAAATATATTGTGGTGGTCAAAGGGTCAGATGCGCTGACTCGCAAAGCAACCAGCATTTTGCGCCAATTTGCGCCAGAGAATCTGCAAGGTTATTTTGATGCCAGCGATGTCTAGAGTGCTGTCAAGGTGAAATTTGGTCGATCTGAGATGCGATGAAAGCCTGGAAAGTTCACGCTAATAAATTTTCTCCTACTGGTAGTGAAATTGGTAGAAAAATGCGCTAATGTCTAGAATACGCAATCTTTGCGTATTTGATCTGGCTTTAAGATGGTCACAATCCTTGCCAGTCTTTTACGTTTAAGCGAGCGTCTTGCAGGGGGAAAGGGTCTAACGAACGGACTTATCAGGGGTAAGTTTTCCCTTTGGTGGATGCTCGATCGACTGAGTGTTCGTCGATCTAAAGTTTTTATGCTAAACGCAAATAAACCTATATAAAGCTTCTTTGGGGAGCATTATGTAGTTTTAATGTGTTTAACCCATAATGCAGCATCGTTGGGCACAAAACGCTACAGTGTTATCACTTAGGTGTTTTTACCAGTATTCAGTTTTCTTTCTCGTATTGAAAAAAGCTCTATCTCAGTGATTTTAAGAGTGCAGTTTCTACGCGCCCCTGATTTAACCGCAATCTTTCTGGTGTTCCTGATAATGAGTAATCAAACTCGAAAATCGTCTCAAAGATCTAGTTTTCAGTCCAAAATTGCGATCGGAGTGTTGGCTGGCTGGTTAGCAGGCAACTTCTCAGCCCAAGCAATCGCAGCAAACATCACGATCGGCAACGGTGGAATCAAGTTCGATCGTGATACTACCCTTGAGCCAAGCTTTCTAGAGTCTCACGGAGCTTATCAGTCTACATTTGGGGTGCTTAACCTTGACACCAACGAAAGGACACCCTTATTGGTCGAAGTTAAGGCCGCCGACACCTCTGCTTCGGTAGGTCGCCCCTCGACAAAAATAAACGATCGAGACACTCGATTAGACTTTATAGGCACCCCCGGAAACGCTGTTCCGCAGCCGATCTCTAAGTTCACGTTTCGGGCGAACAATAGCTATGTTTTCTATTTAGAATCTACCCTCAACGGTCGCCCCTCTGGGATTGTTTACTCCACAGACACCCTTAACCCTAATAAAGAACGACAAGTTGTTTTTACGGGCAAACCCGCCGATCTTTGCAGCACAGGCGGGATGCTTCTAGCGTGGGATGACACAGGCTCAAAGCTAGTCAAAACCCGACAGCAGCAAGACCAAGATTTTGATGACTATATTGTCCGCTTGCGCGAGAGTGCCTGTGCCCCCGAGGCAAACCAGCCGCCCGGTGTGCCTGGAGGCGGCGGTCCTGGTGGCGCACCGCCCGGTGGATCTGGCGGGGGCACCCCTCCTGGCGGACTGATTGGTGGTCTAGGTTTGCTGGCTGGAGCGATCGCGCTCCTAACATCAGATAGTGATAACAATGGTGATTCCTCGCGGGTAACGAATCCGCCCGTGACTAATCCGCCAATAACAAACCCACCCGGAAAAAATCCACCAGGGACTCCGCCCAAAGATACCCTTCCTCCGGGTAAGCAAATTCCGACCCCATCGACGTTTCTGGGATCTACACTGGCGTTGGGATTGATCGCATTCAAGAAAAGACAGCGCACTAAGCAGCTCAAGAAAAAGTAAGAGCGTAGGGTGGGTAGGGGCACGATCGTTGTGCCCTCTCGCTGTAGTGCGACTGAACCTGATTTTAAAGCCTCATTTCTGCCTGAGGCTTTAAAATCAAACCAGTGCTGTGGTTATTAGCTTCTCCAATGGTTCAATATACGCTTGCTCAAAGTCCCGAAGTCATTCTTACAGTTTCAGGGAAAGACTCCGCAAAAGCCCGTGAAAAGGCAATGGATCAACTCATGGAATTGATGGATGATGGCAAACTGCCAACCGATTTAGCAGACGGGTTCAGTCCAAAACAGTTTATTGAAGTTAAAGACCCCGGAGCGATCGCTGCTAGCGATGAAGATTCGCTCAATCAAGCC
>JAYVFW010000215.1:0-4674 GCA_043772715.1 Phormidesmis sp.
CCCGACAGCCTTGAATTTGTCAAATTTTTGCTCGAAGACGAAGGCGCAACGATCACCACGGCAACCTCAGCAGATGAGGCGATCGCTGCCTTTCAACAGCTCACCCCGACGTTGATTATTAGTGATATTGCCATGCCGCTAAAAGACGGTTATGAAATGCTGCGCGAAATTCGGGCGCTAGCAGCAGGTCGCCATGTTCCAGCGATCGCGCTGACTGCTTATGTGGATGAAGAGGTCAGGCAGCGAGCATTTGCCGCAGGCTACCAGATTCATCTACCCAAACCATTAGACGTTGTGCAGTTGATCGAAGCGGTCGGATCGCTGACCAAATACCATTAAATTCGGCATTCCTAGTAATGATCTAAAAGGGCGAACGAGGGGACTCGAACCCCCGGATGGTGGTACCACAAACCACTGCCTTAACCACTTGGCTACGCTCGCCATCACATTCAGTACTATAACATTCTAGGTGACAAGTCAGCGAGATTTTTGGAGATCAGAGAACAAAATTTGTGCGATCGCGTCTAAAATTGTGGTTTCGCGTTAGTCAGCAGATTGTCTAACGCTTGTGGAGTGGGGATTGACCGCCATGAAGATAGTCAACCTGGCAGCAGGAATAGTCGGAGTGTTGCTCTTAGTCGGGGCTGTGACACTAGCAGTGACCAATCCTAAACAGGAGGCGTTTGAAGCGTTTGCAGTTCAGCGAATCCGAGAAGACGCTTGCAAGAAGGCACCGTTAGGGCTAGCAAGCCAATGTCCAAGATTTGTAGATGACAATCAAGCTGAGATCAAAAAGGTGATTACTCGCAACACAGATCGCCAAGATTTTCTGCTATTCAGCTTCTATCAAACCGATTTATCAGTGCGCGCGATCGTGCCCGATTTAGCTTTTCTGCCCGGAATGCCAACCTACCACTTTGAAACCGTTGGCTTGTTTGGAAAATTCTATATATACGAAGCGAAAAAACGGTAATCAAATCCTGGCGTTGCTGAATCAAAGCATGAATGCCCCTCACCCCCAACCCCTCTCCTTGGGGCTTTCCCCCCATTGCTCCAGCGCCCACTGCTGGAGTTCTCTGCTCTGCTTAAAGTTCATTGGTTGTTGTTTGGTTTGGATGCTCCTATCTTTACATCACCATTCTTCGTCCTGAAAAATGTTGGTAATGACAAGGAGGGCTAGGGTGGGGGCGAGAAGTTGCACGTTAATAAATCCACGATCCTTAGGTAGAGACCGATTGGGAAGCCCTCTAGAACGAGAGGCGAACCAACAGAGAGCGATAGGATAGAAGCGTCAACCGCCGCGATCGATCGCTGGCGCAACTCCTAGCCCCCAAGTCTTTGCCGATGGATCGTTTTTTCTCTCCAATTCAGCAATTTTTAATCACGTGGCTGCTGATTTTAGTCACGGGCTGGTTGAGCTTAAATGCGCTCACCTATTTTGGTGAACTCCTCAGCGTTTTGGTAACTGCTGGGCTAATTGCCTTTCTGCTCAACTATGCCGTTGATCGACTGCACCCCATTTTGCCTCGACCGATCGCCGCCGCTGTCGTTTATTTACTCGCTGGTCTGGTGTTGGGGTTTGCGGCCGTGACGATCGCGCCGCCAATCCTATCTCAGGCACAGCAGTTGACCGCTAATCTGCCTGGGCTGATCGAGTCGGGGCAGCAGCAGTTAAATGACCTAGAAGCCTGGAGCGCAGCCCGTCACTTTGGGTTTGATCTCTCTTTTTTAGAACAACAGCTTTCTGTTCAAGTGCAAGGACAAGCCAGAACGATCGCCTCAACCGGAATCGGGTTGGTTTTGGGCACGTTTAACTGGGTGCTAGACCTCACTTTGATTTTGGTGATCTCGTTCTATTTGCTGCTAGATGGTGAGAAAATCTGGACGGGCTTGACGAGCATCTTTTCTCCCCAAATTAGAGAGCGATTGACCAATTCTCTCCGCGATAGTTTGCAGCGATTTGCATCGGGACAGTTGCTGCTAGGGCTGTTTATGGCAATCATGCTATCGCTGGCGTTTTGGTGGCTCAACGTGCCGTTCTTTTTGGTGTTTGCCGTTTTTATCGGTGTGATGGAGGTGATTCCGTTTATCGGCGCAACGTTGGGAATCGCTGCCGTTTGTATTGTCGTGGCCTTTATCGACTGGTGGTTAGCGCTGCAAGCTTTAGGTGCGGCGATCGCCCTTCAGCAAATTAAAGATAATTTTATTGCTCCTCGGATCATGGGCAGGTTGACTGGGTTTAGCCCGGTGATTATTCTGACCTCGCTGCTGATCGGTGCTAGAGTTGCAGGACTATTGGGCGTGATTTTAGCGATTCCGCTCACCAGCGTGACTCGCACGATCGTAGAGATTCTTCTCGATCCAACCCTGCCGCCCCAAACGGGTTCTATCTTCTCGGAGGCGATGGAAAATAGTATCTTAGAACCCATGCTCTCAGTTGATGCCGACGAAGACAATCGGGTCATTGTGATTGGCAAAGAGCATTAAAGCACCCCTTCACCCCTGACGCTTCTTTTATGGACTGGTGGAAAAGACTCCGAAAAAACCCGCTTGCACAGTTTGGAGCATTGCTGCTGCTGGTGTTTTATCTGTCAGCGATCGCGGCTGAATTGGTTGCCCCCTACGACCCTTATATCTCTCAACCAGATGGGGCGCTGTTGCCACCGACCCAGGTTTATTGGAATAACCAGAATGGAAAATTCATCGGTCCTCATGTGTATCCGACGACTCAAGGTGCGGTCGATGTGGAGACGGGCGATCGTGAGTTGAAGGTCGATCGTTCCAAGCCGTCTCCGATTCGGCTGTTTGTGCAGGGAGATGACTATCGCTTTTTGCAGATTCGATTACCGTTGCCGACTCAGTTCTCGCTCACTGATCCTAAGTTTGAAGAGATCGAATTGTTTCCCGGCATCTCTGGCAATCTGCGTCTGTTTGGCACGACTGGAGACGGCAAATTTAACCTGTTGGGAACAGATGAACAGGCACGAGATCAGTTTAGTCGCCTGGTTTATGGTGGACGGATCAGCTTGAGTATTGGTCTGGTGGGGATCGTGATCGCGTTTCCGCTAGGGATGTTGGTCGGGGGCATCTCTGGCTATACGGGCGGTTGGCTCGATAGTGTGCTGATGCGATTTGTCGAAGTGTTGATGACCATTCCTGAGATCTATCTGCTGGTGGCGTTGGCGGCGGTGTTGCCTCCCGGTCTGACCAGTGCTGAACGGTTTTTGCTGATTATTTTAATCACGTCATTTATTCGCTGGGCAGGGCTTGCCCGAGTCATTCGGGGACAGGTGCTTTCGATCAAAGAGCAAGAATTTGTTCAGGCGGCGCGATCGATGGGCGGCAGACCGCTCTACATCATCGTTAGACACGTTTTGCCGCAGACGGCAACCTACATTATTATTTCAGCGACGCTTTCAATCCCAAGTTTTATTGTGGCAGAGTCGGTGTTGAGTCTAATCGGGTTGGGAATTCAGCAGCCTGATCCGTCTTGGGGAAATATGCTGACGCTGGCGACGAATGCGTCGATTTTGGTGCTGCAACCCTGGCTGATTTGGCCTCCGGCACTGCTGATTATTTTGACGGTGCTAGCGTTTAATTTATTGGGGGATGCGCTGCGAGATGCGCTCGATCCACGAAGTTTGCACCGCTGATCAAAGCGAGAATTCTGAGTTTATAACTGAACCATTTTATGCGTGACCTTTATCCGCCGATCGCGCCCTACCAGTCGGGAATGCTGCGGGTGTCTGACTTGCATACCCTCTATTTTGAGCAGTCAGGCAACCCTGAAGGCAAGCCAGTTGTGTTTTTGCATGGTGGACCTGGCGGCGGCAGCGTGCCTGTGTTTCGCCAATATTTTGACCCGGCAAAGTGGCGCATTGTGATTTTTGACCAGCGGGGCTGTGGTCGCAGCACTCCTCATGCCGAGCTGCGAGAGAACACCACCTGGGATCTGGTCAGCGATATTGAAGTCTTGCGATCGCACCTCCAAATCCCGCAATGGGTGGTGTCTGGGGGCAGTTGGGGCAGCACCCTATCGCTGGCTTATAGTCAAACGCACCCCGATCGCTGCCTTGGCTTGATTTTGCGGGGCATTTTCTTGCTGCGGCGAAAGGAGATTCTCTGGTTTTATCAAGACGGCGCGAGCTATCTGTTTCCAGATGCCTGGGAAAACTATCTCAAGCCGATTCCTCTTGAAGAACGCACCGATTTGCTGTCTGCATTTTATCGTCGTCTGACTAGCGAAGATACCCAAACTCGTCAAGAAGCGGCTCGTGCCTGGTCGGTCTGGGAAGGCAGCACGAGTAAACTGATTCCTGACCCCGAATTGCGAGGTCGATTTGCCGATGCCGAATTTGCCGATGCTTTTGCGCGCATCGAGTGCCATTACTTTATCAATCGCGGCTTTTTTGAGCCAGACGACCAACTTTTGCAGAATTGCGATCGCATTCGACACTTGCCCATCACGATCGTGCAGGGTCGCTATGATGTTGTCTGCCCCATGACCTCTGCTTGGGAGCTGCACAGAGCTTTGCCAGATGCCGAGTTGATCGTTATTCCCGATGCCGGACACTCAATGATGGAACCTGGAATTCGCAGCGCGTTGATTGAAACCAGCGATCGCTTCGCGCTTGATTTTGAGCCTTGAAACTGCTGTTCTGACCCTCTTTTTTC